>QIGT01000496.1 GCA_003230835.1 Gammaproteobacteria bacterium | reverse complement strand
TTAGCCCGAATGTTTCATAAACCCCTCTCAAGCAAGAATACCTGAGTTGAATGCCGGGTAATAGCCGCAAATATGTTCGATAGTTCATGGCGGATGCCAGAAACTACATATTCAGACAGCCCGGGGCTGTAGTTGAGTGAAGTCAAAGCCGTAATTTCGGGCCTGTCGGCACGGGGAGGCCTCCAGGGTCATAAACCGGATCATTGACTTTGCGCAGGAACCATCAGGCGCTATGGGGTGGCGGTGGGCGAATCTGATAGAGGATTTCAGTGACCTTTTGCAGTAAGGATTTGACCGTGCAGTGGGTGGGCAGTTGTAGCTTAACGCGGTCCTTGTATTGCACCACCCGTACCGCAAGTTTGAACAGTTTCAGAATAACCGTAGCGGGTTGAGCCTGAGCCAGTTCGGTATACACGAGTACTTCGGTTCGGAGTGCATGGTGCAACACATAAGCTGCACAGGAGAAGAATAAACGCATCTGGTTGGCCAGGAAACTGGGGCTGGAGGTACGATCAGATGCGAGGTCGTTTTTGATCATTTTGATGAAGTTCTCATCCTGTCCACGCGCACAGTACAATTCCCGGTAGAGTAGTTCAGGGGTGGGCAGATCAAGGGAGGTGACGACAAAACGGGCGTTGTCACCCAGCGCCATGACCTCGGCCTTGAGGATGGCCCGGAATGGCTGCGGCCAGGAGCCCGCGGCATACGCCATCTCGTGATAGCTGCGGGTGGCATGCGGAACTACCGCCTCTGCCTTGCGGGCATTCTCACAACGGACCGCGTGCTGGTGGTGGTTGGTATCGAGAAAAGGCCTGGCAAAATCAAGCAGTATGCGGTTACCGGTCATGCCGAAGATGAAATCGGTATAGGGGTCATCCAGTGCCAGTTGCATCAGTTCGGGGTTAGAAAAATGGCCATCACCACGCAATATGATATGGGTCTGTGGCCAGACGGCACGCAGGCGCTTGAGTATCCGTTTGATGAGCATGGCATTCTCTACCCCTTTGGGGCGCTTGCCTGGACGCAGGATGGCGCTGATGAACTTGCCGGAAATGCCTTCAAACACGAACAGTGGCAGGTAGCAATAGCGGCGGTAGTGGTGGTTATAGAAGCTCAGTTCCTGCTGACCATGGGTCGGATCCTCAGAGTGATCCATATCGAGAACAATTAATTTGGGTGGTCTGGCGTAGCTGGCGATGAACTGATCAACGAAGGCTGTGGCCAGGCGATGGATGTCTTTGCTCTATGCGGCATTCTCCAGACGGGAGAAGGTGGCGGCGCTGGCCAGGGCAGCCGTTGAATCCAGAGGATTACGATTCAATCCCAACTTGAACATCGGGTCGGATCTGAGTGTATTGGCATCATTGCCATCCACGTAGGCGCAAGCAATTTGATAGCTGCGCTGGGCAAACAGGGTATGCAGGTCATGGGTTGTATACGAAGCGTGGCGCTGGTCATTGAATGCCTGTGCCAATCTTGTTGTCAGGCCGATATGACGGTCGATGCCACGCAGGATCATGGGGCCAAAATCTGAAGATAAGGCACCGCCATCAAAACTGCCACGGACCGTCAGGCCATTGACAGGGGGAAATCTTAGCTGCTCTGGGGTAGAATTGGACATAGGCGACCTCGTTTGGCTTCTCCGAAGCGTTTTTGGTAGAACACCAATTATATCAATTGGTTGAACGATGGTCGCCTTTTTTTATGAATTATTCGGGTTAGAGAGGGGGTATTACAAACACTACCACTTTACTATGCGGCCAATTATATCGATCAATCGATAAATCCCATTGATGACTGAAGGGTCCGATAGCCTCTTATCCGAAGACACGGGCTGTGGATTTAACCCATCAGGGTTAATTGCACTGCCCGTACTTGTGGAGTTAGTCTATCGGCCAGGATGCTTTTTCGGATTAATATCCCAGCAGTATTGAACATTCTTCGAAAGGGGATGCATTTCATGGAAACTTGCGAGACCAAAATTTAATGTTTGCTGAAAAAATCAATGAGCCGCTGAGTATTCGCAACGGACACCTTTTTGTCGAGGATTGTGACTGCGTGGAATTGACGCGACGCTTTGGAACGCCGTTGTTTGTCGTTTCAGAAAATCACCTGCGCGCCAACTTCAGGCACTATCAAAGCGCGTTCAAAAAGCACTGGCCGGAAGGCCGTGTGCGGATCATGCCCGCGATCAAAGCGAATCCGATCATCGCAGTTCGCCGTATTCTGACGGAGGAAGGCGGGGGCTGTGATGTGTTCGGGCCGGGCGAGCTTGAAGGCGCGTTACGCGGTGGTGTGGCGGGTGAGGATATATCGGTGAATGGATCCATCAAGAATCGCGAGGTCATCCGCCGTGCCATCGATGTTGGGGCTCGCGTCGTTTTGGACAGTCCCAGAGAACTCGAATTGTGCGAGGAGGAGGCTGCCTCATTGGGCAAGATCGCCCGCGTCATGTTCCGCATCAAACCCCACATGAAAGAGCTCGAGACCGAATCCGATTTCGCACCCGGCTTCAAAATTTGCTATCTGACACAAGTAATCAAATACGGTATTCCCACCTCGGAAGTATTGCCTATGGGGCCGCGGGCAATGGAGTTGCCGCACGTGGAACCGGTCGGTATTCATATACACATGGGCCGTCACAGCAAGAAACTTGAAGTTTGGGAATCGTGGGTCAGAAATTGTGTTTATCTGACCAAAGAGATCAGTGATTTAATGGGCGGGTGGGTGCCGCAGGAGATGGATTTCGGTGGCGGATTTCCGAGTGCGTCCGACCATGACCCCGACGTTGTCGTAAAAGGCTATCCGGGCCCCTCCCTCGACGAGTACGCGCAAACAATTACGTCCGCGCTGCGCGACACGATGAAGGAATGCGGGCTGGATGCCAGCGGCATTCTGATCGAAGTCGAACCGGGGCGCGGTTTGCACTGCGATACGGGTATACATCTCACCAGTGTGCATAACGTGAAAGAAGAGACCGCAACCTTGCCTCGAAAATGGGCGGAAGTGGACACATCTGAGGTGTTCCTCGGCGTGCAAGGCGTAAGCGAAGAGCCGTATTTTAATTACGTTGTTGCCAATAAAATGGATCAGGAGTCGACCCACAAACTGGATATCGTCGGCCTGACTTGCAACGCGGAGATGCTGGTCATCGACGCTTCTCTCCCAGAAACTGAAAGGGGTGATGTTATCGCATTGCTGGATACGGGATCCTACATAGAACCGATGGCGGCGAATTTCAACGCGCTGCCGCGTCCGGGCACCGTACTCGTGAGCGGTGCTCAGGCAGACCTGATCAAACGGCCCGAAACCGTGGACGATGTGTTTGCGAGGGACATAATTCCAGCGCGCTTAGCAGGGTAGGGAGGGTTTCAAATGTTCAAAGGTTTCAAAGGAATTCACCACATTGCACTGTCTGTGAACAGTCTTGAACAGGCACGGCTTTTCTATGTTGAAAAGCTTGGTTTTGAGATTGTGGATCAAGACCAGATTCCGTACAGTGAGACCGGAGATTGCGTCACGGCATTAGATCATGCCGAATGCAATATGATGATGGTCCGTGCCGGCAATATCTTCCTGGAGATATTTGAATTCTCCAGCCCTGAACCCAAACCGCAGGCCTTCATGCGATCCGTTTGTGATCATGGCTACACGCATATGTCATTCCAGGTAGAAGATGTTCATGCAGCCTACCGGTACCTGGAAGAAGCTGGTGTCCAATGGCATCACCCACCGGTCGAGGCGGTCGAAGGGTATTTCATGGCCTATGGCAGAGATCCGTTCGGCAATGTGATCGAGGTACAGCAGCTCATCGACGGGCAGCCGTATAGCTTCGAGAAACTAACACTGTAAAGTTCAAAACCCTCTGTTCTATGGGCGTTGAATTGCCTTGACTTCCAGGAATTCATGCGCGCCCTCGGCAGAAAATTCGCGACCGTTGCCGGACTGTTTGTAGCCGCCGAACGGAGCCAGGAAATTGAACTGCCCGCCGTTTATGTAGCACTGCCCGGCACGAATACGGTGGGCGATTGAAATGGCTTCAGACTCAGTTTCAGCAAATACAGCGGAGGAAAGACCGTACGGTGTGTCGTTGGCAATCGCAATGGCATCGTCAAGTTCATCATAGGGGATCATGCACAGCACCGGCCCAAATATTTCTTCCTGCGCAATCCGCATGTTGTTGTGCACGTCGGCAAAGATCGTGGGCGCGACAAAAAAGCCCTTGCCGATACCAGCGGGCTGATCTGTACCACCACAAACAAGGGTAGCGCCTTCTTCGACGCCGAGTCGAATATATTCCAGAACTCGCTTTTGTTGCGCTGCGGACGACATAGCGCCCAGAAACGCATCGTCACCCATACCAACGATCATGCCTTCTGCCAGTTCCCTGGCGATTGCTACCGCTTGCTTGTATTTATTTTGCGGCACCAGCATTCGCGACAGCGCAGTACAGGTTTGACCGCTGTTGAACATCACGTCTTCCACCCCGTATTTCACCGCTGGGAGCAGGTTCGCGTGTTCGGTGATAATAAAAGGTGATTTGCCGCCCAATTCTTGTGCAACACGTTTTACCGTCGGGGCGGCCGCTATGGCCACCTTGATTCCGGCTCGTGTCGAACCGGTAAATGAAACCATGTCAACCAGCGAGTGAGTGCACAACGCACTTCCTACCTCATCACCTGTTCCCGTGACCAGGTTAAATACGCCGGGGGGCAATCCCACATCATGCATGATCTCTGCGACGATAAAGTCCTGTACGGGCGTTTGCTCAGATGGTTTTACCACCATGGTACAGCCCGCAGCCAATGCGGCCCCCACTTTGCCAATGAGCTGATGCAGAGGGAAATTCCATGGGTTTATGAATGCACATACTCCCACTGGTTCACGCATGACAATGGATGTTCCGGCTTCCTCTGTCTGATCCGCAATGGCAGCATGGTTGGCAAAGAGCGCGAACCCTTCTATAGGATCGTCCACCTGCAACCATTTGGCAATGTGTCTCGGGCAACCCATCGTGTCGGATATCGCTGCAAGCAAATCATCTCTTCGTGCTCTCATCCCATCGGCAATAGCCAGGATAAATCTTCTGCGTTCGGTGGATGCAGTGTGTGACCAGCTCACGAATGCCTTTGACGCTGCTTCTACGGCTCGGTCTACGTCTGTTGCATTGCCTGCGGGAACTTCGGCAGCAATCAATTCATCTGCAGGGTTAATCACACAGAGTTTATGGTCCGATGCTGGGGTGACCCACGCGCCATCGATGTATAGATTGGAATAGGGTTTCATTGGATTAGTGGCACTCGGATAAATTCAGTTGACGCAGATACCTTAATAATAATGGTGATTCTTGACTGCCTGGGTCTACAGACCTGCAGCCATACCTCCGGCAACCGGTAAAGCGACACCGGTGATGTAACCGGACGCAGGGCCGGCAAGAAAGACGACCACCTGCGCAATCTCTTCCGGCTGTGCCCAGCGCTGTTGCAGGGCGACTTCACTGGCCAACCTGCGCTTGGTCTGCTCTTTTGATTCACCCGCTTCAGCGAATAGTTCAATCTCGCTCTTTCCCATGCCGGTCTCTACCATTCCCGGACAAATGGCATTGCAGCGGATGTTATCCGCGCCGAATTCGCATGCGATGGCTTTAGTTAATCCAACCACCGCAAATTTGGTGGCCGTATAGGCAGCTAACAACGGAACTACTCCGAGTCCGGACAATGAAGAGTTATTAATGATGGAGCCACCACCGCGGGCTTGCATTACCGGTATCACGGCCTGGCAGAAATCTGCCACGCCTTTGAGATTAATCCGGTAATTCAAGTCCCAGTGGGCATGGCTGAGTTCCAAAAAAGGCCCAGCACCTGCCCCGGTGCCGGCGTTATTAAACAGGATATCGATGCCACCGTATGCATCACAGGTTTGCACAACACAGGCATCGATCTGCTTTCGGTCGGTGACATCAACAGCAACAGCTATAGCACTGCCTATGCTATTGCGTGAGCGAATCTCTTCAACGACGTCATCGAGATCCCGTCGATCTTTCTCGCCACGCAGCAAATCTGTAACCACGACACGGGCGCCGGCATCGGCCAGCATGATAGCCGTGGCGCGGCCCATACCATCAGGTTTGCCGGCACCGGTCACAATCGCGACTTTATCTTGCAGTAACTTCATTGATCGAATGCCAGTACATTAATCTGAAAAAGCATCTTAACCGAAAGCATGGGCTGTGCAATTAACCTTGAAGGGTTAGACAACGGCCATGCACGGTTCGGTTGAGCAAATCGGAATGTGGGAGTAAAGGTTGTACAATCAGTACGCGGAAGGGCGATAGAGAGTTCAGGACAAAGCAATTCCAGTTTTTCGACAACCGAATAGGACGGAATCATTAATAACGATTAACTTTTATTAACGAAGAGAGTCACCACTATCAACTATCGCGATCTAGTTAATGCCATGGCCAACGCCACCCTGCTTTTGCATAGCGATCAGTTCATCAGTGCACTTGCCGATGTGCTGTCGACATTCTCGAAAGTGGATAGTCTGACCGTCGTAGGTTTCCCGGTCGGAACCGGCCCTTTTACACTCGCTGACGTGACAAATCATAAGGTTGTGCCCAGAGAGGGCGACATGGATCACTATATTGTCGGCGCGTACTTATTAGATCCGTTCTACCAGGCGGTTGTTGCGGAATCTCCTACGGGTATGTATAGATTGGCGGAAATTGCACCGGATGAGTTTGAAAAGGGCGAGTACTTTCGACAATATTACCAATACTCAAATCTGGTGGATGAAGTTGGATATCTGCTGGAATTTGATGGCATCGGCTACCTCCATTTATCTGCAGCCGCAGTTTGGCCGTACGCACAGAGCGATCTAAGAAATTTCGAGATGATGACTCCCTGGATACTGGCAATGCTGGAACAGCAGTGGAAACCTGCAATGCTGCAAAGGAAACAATGTAGTGAACAGTCGCAGCAGGGCAGCAAATTAACTGAATTAATGGAGCAATTCGGAGGACGTTTACTGACCAATCGAGAATCGGAGATCGCACATTTGTTGCTGCGGGGGCACAGCAACAAGTCAATTGCCAGGAAGCTGGATATTTCCCCTGAGACAATCAAGGTTCATCGACGTAACCTGTATTGCAAACTCAGTATCTCAACACATGCTGAACTATTCACTTTGTTCATCAATTCACTACCTCTGGCACGCAACCAAAATTGAGACAGGAGATTGGATTAGGGCTAGCCCGAGTTTACCGCCTAAATTTGGAAAACACTTATCCTACAAGGTCTTGGGTGGGGTTTTGTGTATGACCTACGCGGCGAGATATCGGTCAAGGCCGAGCGCGTCGTACAGAATCTGTTGCTGTTCCGATAGCTGTGAGAGGGTCATTTTGAGGGTCGGTGAACGGCGCTTGTCTTTGGCAGGATAGACGATGCCGACCTCGCGGATTTTACCGAGTTGCTCGAGCAATACCGGAATCGACAGATCGATACCCTGGCGCTGCAACTCACGCCGTAACAGGCTACACAGCATCAACGCCAGCACACAGCAGAAGACGTGCACTTCGATCTTCTGGTCGGTCCAATGGTGCTGGGGACGCAAACAGATGTGGTGCGGGTCCTTCATGCAGCGAAAGCCGGTCTCGACATGGTGCTGGGCACGGTAACCGTGTACGATTTCGGCATCGCTCCAGTCGTCGTTATCGGTAAACAGGATGGTTTTGCCCAGCAGTGTCTTCTGTAACCGCGCCCAGGCTCGGCGATCGAAGCGATAAGTCAACCACGGCAGGCCGTCGCGTTCTTCCACGGTGACTTGGAAGAGTTCTTTCATGTGTCGCGCTTTGAGCCAAGCCTGCACTTTCTTGGTTACCCCCGCCACGCTCGGTGCTTTTCCCCGACGGACTTTACCGCTGTGCCGGCGCTGTAACTGCTGTTGCTGTTCGCGTAAGTAGTGCTGACGCTTGGCAATCTCGCGCAGCAAGGTGCGCGCCTGGGCCACGAACAAGTTCTCGTTGTAGGTAACCAGTACCGTGCGTTCGACCCCGAAGACCACCTTGGTGGTGCGATAAGCACTCACCCCGGGCAGACCTTGTTGGTCCAGCGAGTGGAACCGGGTTTTGGCAATCGCCAGCAGTTCCTTATGCTGGGTCGGTACCAGCGAGCCGATGAAGTGATAGGGGCTGTCGGCGACTGCCGCCAGGTTGTCCGCGGCGTTGTTGCCCTTGTCGAATACCAGAGTGACGTGCTCGGTGCCGTCGCTGAGCTCGCGATACCGCGCAATCAAGGCACCGGTCAGGCTGCGGAAGGTCGGCGCATCGACCTGGTTGCCCGGATAGGTGTGGTGCAGCAATGGCACATGGCCATCGGCCGAGACCAGCAGCGCCAAGCCGATGATGCGCAGCGCGCTACGCCCTTCCTTGCTGCGGCCGCGCTGGGCCAAGGTGTTGCGGGTGTTGAAGGTGTCGATGAAGGTGAAGAAATTGGTGCCATCGAACAGCACTTGCGTCAAGTCAATCGCGAAGGCAGGCACCATCTGGCCCACGATATCGCGCTCAATCATTGCGATTGCCTCGCTCGAGACCCGATCCATGTTGTCCCAGAAGCGCTGGCTCGAGAGTTGGCGGGCTTCGACCCCAATCAGACGCCGCAGCGCCGTATCCTGGAACCACTCGGCGATGCCCGCCTTGCTGCACGGGGCCACGCAGCGGTTGAGAATAGCCACCAGCAAGTAAGTGCCCACCGAGGGCCCGCGGCCGCGCTTGGGAACATGGCGATCAATGTGTTCCACCAAGCCCAGCCGCGTGGCCAGGTCATACAGGGCGGCAACCGCGCCAAACTCGGTGACCACGGCCGAACTGGCGTCGGCCACTGCTGGCACCTGGGTCAAGGCGGCGATGATGTCATCGGCCTTGCCCAGATACTTTTGCCAAACGATTTTGGGTTTGCCGTCGATGCGTTGGCATTCGCGGGCGTAGTAGTAGGGTTTGCCGCGAATGATTTTTTTAATGATGCTAGCCATGTTAGGTCATACAATAACATATATTCGTAACATATCCAAGGTATAATACGCCGTATAACTCAGCAATATAACGGATAATCTATCAATATTTCATAACTCGATAGCGCATAAAATGTAGGTCATACAAAAAAGTGATGGATCAACACCACGAGCAGTCGTAGCCGAAATTACAGTTACTTGCGGAGCTAACGAAGCGGAGGGATAACGCGGTTCAGCGGATTTTTACTGCTGAACGCGGTAAACTCGGGCTAGTTAGTTTTGTTACTTCTAACTCCAGTAAGAACTCATAGTGCTGCTCAAAACAAGATTGTTCGGCACTGGTCAGGTCTCCCTGCACCTCAACAAATCTCAGCCATTGTCCAAATTCATGCCGAACCGTCTCAACAGCGCCTCCTGCGTTGTAAAACTCAGCCATTGATGGTCGGCGGCCATAGGAGTCCTTTAAAGATTGATAAATATCTAGCTGCTTATCCACCCTCGTGGCAGTGAGCATCTCCATGAGCTCAATGGCTTTCAAGTCATAATTGACAAAACAACCCGCTGGCAGGGGCAAGCTCTCTTCGTTAACCTGTCTCAGGAATGCTTTCCTTGCGCTGTTGGTAACACCCGTGTTGAACAAAGCTTCAGGCTTACGAAAGAAACTCGTATGATTTCCGATAAAATCCAGCACAACTAGTTTCTCTTTTCCAGACTCTGGGTGTGTTCTCAACCCACGACCAAGCTGTTGCAGGAAGACAATCTTAGATTCCGTAGGGCGCAGCATCATCACTGTGTCGACAGAAGGTAAATCAATACCTTCGTTAAATAGATCGACGGAAAATAGTACATCAATTTCACCCTGCCTCAGCTGCTCCAGTGCCACATTACGAGGTATTTCAGATTCACTATGGACGGAAACTGACGCTTCACCATTTCGATTAAAATATTTCGCCATAAAGTCCGCATGTTTTTTGGACATGCAAAACGCCAATGTTCGCTTCTGGCGACAGATCCGCCACTGTTCCAGGTTGTGTCTCGCGCGCGATGTTGTGGCAAGCTGGTTCAAAAGTTGGTTAGGATCAAACTTACCATTCCGCCAGCTTATCGCCTGGTAATTGACGGTGTCATCACCAATCCCTCGGTAGTCAAAAGGGCACAGCAATTTGGCTCGAATACCATCGAACAAGCCTTCATTGAAAACTAAATTGTCATCACAGAAATGTAAAATGTCGCTTTGATCCGTTCTATCGGGCGTTGCGGTGAGGCCAAGCAGAAACCCTGGCTCAAAATGGGATAAAAGCTGTCGATAGGTCCGAGCCGCTGCGTGATGAAATTCATCAACTACGACGTAATCAAAATGACCTTTGCGAAACTTTTCTAGATGGCGCGCCTTGCCCAAAGTCTGTATTGATGCAAACAGCATATCTACATTGAGTTCATGTTCCTTACCGTTATATTTACCCACTATAGCGTCAGGCATGATCCGAACAAATGTTTGCTCTGCTTGCTCAAGAATTTCCTCACGGTGCGCTACAAATAGAATCCGCTTAGCGCCCATCGCTTTGCAATCAAATGCCGCCAACCAAGTTTTTCCAAGACCGGTTGCCATCACAACTAAGCCGCGTCGAAACCCTTCATCTCGAGTAGCAGTAAGTGCTGAAAGTGCCTGATGCTGCACCGGGTGAGGTATCGGTACTTTAACAATCTCGTCTGCTCCGGGCTCCGCCACAGAAAATACCCGAGCCTCGGGAATGCGCCGAACATATTCGTCAATCCACGGATGCGTTAGATCTTTACATCTATCTTCGTTAAAAATCTTGTCGTACTCGACGAAAATCTTATCGAACCGATCTTGATCTTCCGCCCAATCAACACGAAGATTCCACTCCAGTCCGTTCTTCAACGCTGAATTTGAGATGTTGCTTGAGCCAATGAACGCACAACCCTCCTTCATCAGCCCACTATCGCTTCGACAAAACAAATATGCTTTCATATGAAAGCTTTGTTTTCCGCCACTTTCGAAAACACGAACCTGAGCACCTGCTTCTTTCAAAAGCATCAGATATCTCAATGCGTGGGGATCGGTGATGGCAAGGTAATCGCCCGTAACAATACGTAACGTAGCACCGCGTTTTAACGCGTCCAACAGTGCTTCCTGTATTAGGCGAAGACCCGTAAGGCGGATAAATGCAGCAGTGATACTTATCTGATCGGCGTGATTTATTGCGGCTAACAGACTTGGCAGAAAAGGATCAACTCCCCCGACAGTCAGGTGCTTTGTGGGGAATGGGGTCATCCCTGAGAAAGCACTTTTAAAAGCATGGTTTGATATTTTTCAACTATCGGAACATCTGCCGCTGCCCAGTTTAAAGACCCGAGTTCGTTTGGACGAAGCCATACAACTTTATCATGATCAACTAACTTGAAATCACCTTTGTCGTGGGTAACTTGATATGCTAATAACTTGATTGTTTCACCATCATAATTGTGAATGCTTTCGGCAACAAATGAGCCCACAGAGGTTTCCACGCCAAACTCTTCCTTTAGCTCCCGTATCAAGCATTGCTTAGGGGACTCATGTTCCTCAATTTTTCCGCCTGGAAACTCCCAATGCCCGGCTAAGTGCCGGCCTTCTCCGCGACGAGCAGCGAAAACAAGCCCATTTTTTTCAATTATTCCGGCGGCTACGAGAATCAAGTTGTGTTTTCCTCGAATATATAGAGCATATGATTATATTAAGGGTAAATCAGCCCAAACCTCCATTCGGCTCGCCAGCGTCCAGCTTTGAGTATGGACACAGAGTCTGTAGAAAATTGGTTCGGTATTCTTAGCATATTTCCTCACAATCAGTGTTGGCTGGGTATCAATATCGATTGCATATTCTGGCGTACTGTAAATATTTTCCAACATCACCGCAGTTCTCTCTTTCTGCCTCACGTACCCACCTGCAATATGGGTCTCTCCATACACTTTCCTCCGGGTCATCTTTAAGCCTCAAAGACTTCGCCTCGATTTTTTGTGCCATCCCAATGGGAAACTTGCAGGAAAAATTCATCTCCCTGGGAATGGGTTCTACTTGTCTCGCATTAGCAACACGCGTTCGTGAGGAACTGGTTGCGGGGCCCTTTTTATCAGGTTTACTGGTTATCACGCGAGGAATAGGCTTTACAGGACTAGAAAAAGAGAGCTTGTTGTTCAAATCAGCATCTTCACATCGTATTGCGTTCGTCCAGAAAACGGATCCATCAGCTTTGCTACACTTGATTGGAGTGGCCGTTCTGCCAGCGGCAGATTGGGAGGGGGATCGTTTTGCTGGAGCAGGCTGAAAACTCGGATTATTTGACGTAGGCCAAGATTTTAACCCTTGCTTTTGTTCCTGTTTGTACAAGTAATAAGTAACAGCAACAATGCCCAAGGTAAGCACAAGTGTTGCAGTGAAAATAATTTGTGAATCCTTTCTCACTGAACCTCCCTTTGGTTCTTTGCTGACTATTCTTTCCTTTCCCCCTTTAACTGGAAACGCCAGCCTGGTTCGTAAGTTTTTTTTGCAACTCCTTCGGCTCGAGTGATAGGCGCTTGGAGAGTGAGAAAGAAGATACCCCTGGTTTTATAATACACCTAAGAACGAGTTTACACGGGTGATGTCTTTTCCCTTTCGTGACCCCCGTTGACAACCAACGATTCCAACATATCAAGATAGTCCGGATCATGACTTTCCGTGACGTGTTGCTGGTTCCAAAGTCCTGATTCGCGAACCAAATTTCGATTGGAATAGTGGCCCAACCAATCGCCGGATGGAGGGTCTATCTCTGATCGTTCGTGATTACTTAGTAGGGCAATAGCGTTTTGCTCAACAACGCTGCGCAAGCTGTCGCGAGAGGGTTCGTCGTCAATTCCCAGCCAAAGAAATGGCATTGCGGCTATATGTTTGCTCACTGCCAATTCTACAGGACCTTCTGCGGTGTCCAGGGTTTCACGGTTGATTTGCAAGGCTTCGGTAGCTTTTCGCTTGTCGTTCTTAACACCCCAGGAATTACATGGCGGGAGGCCACCACTCGCTAGCAGGGCCTGGCCAATAAGGTGCCGGAATATTGAGCCACGATGATTGCCGCCGCCGGACATGCTGCCGCGATGTTGTCCGAGACGCTGACGTAGTGTTGACTTGGAACCGGCGGTTACAGCATGCGTTCCTACTCGAACCACTCGCATTCCAGCGCCGCTGTCACGACGTGCCTCTGAGGGTTCAAAGAAGAAGTAAACGCCGCGAGTCGGCCAGTCATGATAATTGTTCAGCTCGTTAGTGGTTCGTGGGCCACCCGATCGCAGCGCGAGTAAATCGAGGAGCTCATAAAAACGTACGATGTCAGCTAGTCGGCTCATTTTTGCTCAGCAAACCATGCGAGTTGTTCGCCAATACGAAGACCTTCCATGGGAATGATGATCTTTACACCCCTGTCTTTAAGTGGACCAACAAGAAATTCCCGATACCGCTGGCCAGCAAGGAAAACCACCTGTGAAGTAGCCGGCAACAACTTATCCATTTGGCGCAAAACCGTATCAGCCCATTCTTTGCGACGGGCGACGCGCATGGTGTTCA
>QIGT01000178.1 GCA_003230835.1 Gammaproteobacteria bacterium | reverse complement strand
CGCCACTGTATTTCATTCGGTTGATGAAGAAAATGGCCGTAATCAACAGACCTCTGCGTGCCCAACCGGGGGCGTGTTTTTCAATTTGACCACTGACTGCTCGGTGGATGGCAACAGAGAAGGTTTTGGAACTTTCTTTGAATTCAGCGGCATAGACACAGGTGATGGGGTAATACCACTACCGCTTTCAACCGCATTAGGTGTGAGCGATGGTGATCATCTGAACACCAGTTTCAACGAATTAGAATTAACCGGCGGCTCCGTTAATATCGAGTGGGATATAAGTGACAGTGTAATGCTCACTTCGATTACGGGTTATTACGAGTATGACAACCTGTTTATAGTAAACGGCGATCAGACACCGGTTCAAATCGCTGCAGGGGCATTTTCCGAAGTCTATGAACAGTTCAGTCAGGAATTACGTTTTCAATCGACCGGTGATCAGTCTATAAACTGGCTTGCTGGTGTTTATTTTGACTCTAACGATAACCAGCAATTGACTGTTGCCCATGGCGGCATGAATCAATTTGTCAACAACGAAGAAGAAGCCGACTCATGGGCTGTGTTTGGCGAGGTAGAGTTTCAGCTGGCCGATTCGGTTCGTTTAAGCCTCGGTGGCCGCTATACCGAAGTCGATAAAGACTATTCCAAAGAAAGCTGCCGCGGAACCGCCTCGGAGGCGGCACCATTATTGATCTGTGGCGCTGGCATGATGGCACTTCCCTTTGCTGTAGTCACCGACGATCGAAGCTTCAGTAATTTTCAACCCGCCATAGGTATCGAATACGATATGAACGACGATGTGTTGTTATACGCCAGTTTCAAACAAGGTTTTAAAAGTGGTGGTTGGGACTTTGGCCCGCTAGGCGGAACACCCGAAAGCTTAAGATTTGACCAAGAAGAGGTTGACTCCTGGGAATTTGGCGCGAAAACTACTTTCGCGGACGGTGCTGCTACTTTTAACGTGGCGCTCTTCAGCTCTGAATTTAACGACCTGCAAGTCACGGCTTTTGACTCCGTGAACGATATTGTTAACGTTTTTAACGCGGCAACGGCAACCAGTCGCGGCGTAGAAGCAGAACTGAACTGGGCAGCTACCGAAAACCTGACCTTCCGGAGTACGGTTATCTATCTAGATTCCACCTACGACGATTTTCCAGATGCGGTGTGTGCCGCTAATGCCGCTCCCCCGGAGTTTCCTACCTGTGACCTATCCACTAACCCAGCCGGGAGAACGCACAGTTTAAGCGGGGAAAACACACCTTACGCTCCGGACTTATCCGGCAGGCTATCTCTAGATGGCAACTGGCCAATCGGCGATAATTTGGAAATTACCTCACAACTGAGTGTGTTTATCACGGGGGAGTATTTTACTTCGGGTGATAACGATCCGATTGACATCCAGTCTGGATTCTCTAAGTGGGACCTTCGTCTCGGCATAGGACCTGCTGATGGAAAATGGGAAGTGGCATTTATTGGCCGTAACCTGACCGACAAAACCACCTGTGCATTTAGCGGCGACATTCCCTTCAGTGCCGTGGGCGCACCTGCAGATCCCGTCACCGGAGCGGTCCAGACCGCGCATTTCTGCTTGACCGAGCGACCAAGGACACTCGCAATTCAAGGAATATACCGGCTCTGATAACCCCGGCCAATCCACCTACTTGTGTTATTCGGAGCAAGTCGAGCAGCCATAACGATGCTCGACTTCTTCAGGTAGACTATGGCCAATTAATGCGAGGTGGGGTGATACGGTTGGCTACAGCAAAAAGTCGAGCTTACGTGCGACTTCGAAACGCGATATTCTCAGGAACTTACGCACCGGGGTATCAATTAAAAGAGGAAACACTTGCAGCGGAGTTTGGCATCAGTCGAACTCCCGTACGCGAAGCTATTCGTATGTTGGCAGACGAAGGTTTGGTGGACATCCGGTCCAACCGCCGCTCTTATGTGGCTGACGCAACGGAAACTCAGTTTGAAGAAATTTTCGATTTGTTATGTTTCCTTGAAGGCTACAGTGCTGGCCTCGCAGCCGAACGTATTCCGAAATCAGCTATTGCCAATCTGCGTGCGTTGAACGATGAAATGTTGAGAATGTCAGCGCCGAATCACAATCGAAAGTTTCTTGAACTGAATTCAGAGTTTCATAGAGCCATACATCAACACTCCGAATCCCATAAGGTCCACGAACTCCTTTACCGAATTATCGATTTTCCGCACAGCCTGTTTCTCAAGTTTGATCAGATTCCCGATACCCACAATACCCGAAGTATCATTGAGCATGGCCTCATTGTCGACGCGCTGGAAAGCGGTAATGCACAATTTGCAACATTGCAAATGCAAGCGCATACCGAATCTGTGCGCCATGCGTTTAGAACTTTATGGCGAACAAATGGCAAACACTAGGAAAGCTCTGAGAAAACGATAATTGATCCGAGTTTGCCTTGGTAAAATATTGAACCACTATGACAGCACCCAACTTTCTTTTTTTTGTTACCGATCAACATCGTTACGACCACGTTGGTTATTTTGGTAACGATGTTGTTTTAACCCCGAACCTCGATCAACTGGCTAACTCAGGTTCCTGGTTTTCCCGCTTTTATGTGTCTTCACCGACCTGCATGAGCAATCGGGCAACGTTTATGACGGGACGGATGCCGAGCGTCAACGGAGTCCCATATAACGGTATCCCGTTAACTCTCGAATCGGTTACGTTCACCGACATTCTGGGTGCGGCTGGTTATCGAAACTCACTGATAGGCAAGTGTCACTTACAGGGCATGGTTGAAGCACCCTCTCTGGCGCCAAAAGCACAATGGCCAAGCCATCTACAACCACCCCCACAGCACCTCAGTGAAGCCGTTCGCAGGCAACAATCCATTGACCTCTATAAAACCGAAATGCAAGAGATCTGGAATCGAGAACCAGCCTACGAAGAGAAAATTTCAACTCCCTATTACGGTTTTGATGAGGTGCAATTTTGCCTGGGACATGGCGATAAAATGACTGGACACTACAAGAAGTGGCTTGCCAGTAAAACCAATACGCCGGTTGGTCAAGGAATGGAACACGCACTCGACAAAAGTACTGTAAACGCTCCACAAGTTTACAAACCAGAAGTATCTGAGGACTTATACCCCACCAAGTTTGTTGAACAGCAAACCATTCAATGTCTTGAAGAACATAAGGCAAACAACCCGGAGCAACCTTTCTTTATTCAGAGTTCATTTCCTGATCCTCATCATCCTTTTACGCCACCAGGCAAATACTGGTCGATGTACGAAGCGCAAGACATGCAGCTACCAGCCTCCTTCTACAAGCCCAATAAGGATGTTGTTCCACCCGTACGTTATATGTGGGATGAATACGAATCTGGTCGTGAAAACAAACGCTGGACGTTTCCCTTTGCGACTGGAGAGGCACAAGCGCGTGATATCATGGCCAAGACTTACGGCCAAATTTCCATGATAGATGACGCCATAGGCGGCGTTCTGCAAGCCCTAGATCGACTCGGGTTACGTGAGAATACAGTGATCTGTTTCATGAGTGATCACGGCGATTACCTGGGTGATCACGGTCTCATGTTAAAAGGCCCGATGCACTACCAAAGCATAATCCGTGTCCCCTTTATCTGGTGTGATCCGGCCAGCCAGTATAACCGAGGCCGCGTTGACAATCCGGCAGGTACTCTCGATCTGGCGCAAACCATACTTTCCCGCGCCGGATTACAACCGTTTAATGGCGTTCAGGGCAAAGACTTATTGGCAGAATTGAGCGGTAAATCAAGCTCCGCCAATCGACGCATGCTTATCGAAACTACCACCCAATACCCTTTTCTTGGCTTCGACGACCTGGTCTCAGTGACGACTCTGGTTGATAAGTGCTGGCGGATTTCGGTGTGGCAAGGCTACGAGTGGGGTGAATTATACGATCTCGAAAACGACCCTGCAGAGCTACATAATCTATGGGACACACCGGCCTATGCAACCACCCGCAATACTCTAATGCTTGCATTGGTACACGAAATGCAAAACCACGCAGACACATCGCCCTATCCGTTGTCTGTCTCCTGAACCAGGGAACCTCTGATTTAATTGTCGCTTTCTTAGAGTTCCCCTATGTAAGCTGTACACCACCGTCGACATTAATGCTTTGACCCGTAACAAAATCGCTATCTTCGGTGGCAAGAAACAAGGCCGTACCTACAAGATCATGCGGCTGCATATCACGTTGAATCATTTTTGCCGTCAATAAACTTTTTCGAAACGGCTCCCAGCCAGGATTTGCGAGCACACCCTCTGACATGGTCAAACCAGGTGAGATGGTGTTGACACAAATGTTATCACCAGCCAGCTCTCGGGCCATGGACCTGCTCATGGCAATCACGGCACCTTTTGAGGCTACATAGTGCAATTGTCCGGGTGGACCTTTGTGAACCGTGCCAGAGGATATGTTAATCACCTTACCGCGCCCAACTTTACGCATGCTGACTAACACTGTTTTTGTCACTAACCAGAGACCCTTCACATTGACCTGCATCATGGTGTCCCATTCAAGCTCCGAAAGCTCTGTTAGGGGTTTGAGTTGCAGGTTTGCGAAGATAGCCGCATTGTTGAGGAGGATCTCAACCGGCCCAAATTCTGCTTCAGTCTGCGCCAGCATAGCCGATACAGAATTCTGATCGGTAATGTCAGTTTTGACACCGATGGCGTTACCTCCAGCCGCACGGATTTCGCTAACCACATCTGCGCTATCAAGAATATCAGCGCTCACCACGTTGGCGCCCTCGGCAGCAAAAGCTCGGGCAAAGGTGGCACCAATACCCTGAGCAGCGCCGGTGATCACGGCAGTTTTATCGGTTAGACGAGCCATTGCAGTTCCTCCACCTGTCAAACGGGTTTCTTAGTTTGGTCGATTCTTCAATACTGTTGTACAATAATTGCTTCATACGCAAAATATTTCTAATATGGCAAAAATTGTACTACTTTAATCAACGCAAAGTATGATTGTCTTCAGATGAATAAACGTTATGACGTTGTTGTCATTGGTGCCGGACCGGCTGGTTATATTGCGGCGATACGAGCAGCGCAACATGGTTTGAAGGTCGCCTGCATCGATGAGTGGAAAAACAAAGACGGCAAAAACGCATTCGGCGGTACCTGCCTGAACGCGGGCTGTATCCCTTCGAAAACGATGCTGGAATCGTCAGAGTTATTTCATCGTGCGCGACACGAATTCAAGCAGCATGGAATCAAAACCGGTCCGATTGAAGTCGATATTGCTGTCATGCAAAAGCGCCGCGCCAGTATTGTTAGGCAATTGACCAACGGCATTGCAGGATTGCTCAAAGCCAACAAGATCGACGGCCTTGTGGGCCACGGCAAATTGCTGGCAGACAAGAAAATCGAGTTTAAGCCGGTCGATGGAGATGTTGAGATCATCGACGCCGCGAATGTCATCATTGCGAGTGGCTCGTCACCGATCGAGTTACCCTTGGCCAAATTTGATGACGAGAACATTGTCGATTCCTGGGGTGCGTTGGAGTTTGATGCTATCCCAAATCGGCTTGGTGTCATCGGCGCAGGTGTCATCGGTCTTGAGTTGGGCAGCGTTTGGTCACGGTTGGGATCAAAGGTCACGATTATCGAGGCCATGCATGACTTCTTGTTTATGGCAGACCGCGAGGTTGCTGCAGTCGCGGGCAAGGAATTCAGGAAACAGGGTTTGGATATCAAGCTTGGGGCGAAACTCACCAGCGCCAAAGTCGGCAAGTCCAGCGTAACGCTCGAGTACGAAGACGGCGGCGATCCCAAGACTGTGGAAGTCGACAAGCTTGTCGTCGCAGTTGGCCGCAGGCCGTTTACGACGGGTCTGCTCGCGGATGATTCTGGTATTCAGCTTGATGAGCGAGGCTTTATTGTCGTTGACCATGAATGCCATACGCAAGTGAAAGGGGTCTACGCGGTAGGCGATTGCGTCCGCGGCCCGATGTTAGCTCACAAGGGCTCCGAAGAGGGTGTCATGGTGGCTGACCTGATTGCGGGCGAATCTGCTGAAATGAACTACGACATAATCCCTTCTGTGATTTATACAGCGCCAGAGATTGCCTGGGTCGGCAAGACCGAGCAGGAGATCGAGCAAACTGGCCGTGCTTACAAAACTGGCTCGTTTCCATTTGCGGCCAGTGGGCGGGCCAAGGCAATGGAACAGACCAGCGGCATGGTCAAGATTATCTCTGCGCAGGACGATGACGAAATTCTCGGCGTTCACATCGTTGGACCGATGGCTGGAGAGTTGATTTCGGAAGCCGTGCTCGCAATGGAATTCTCGGCAAGTACCGAAGATATTCAGCGCACCATTCATGCGCATCCGAGTCTTGCCGAAGCTATACACGAAGCGGCGCTCGCAGTCGATAACAAGGCGCTGAACTTTCCTAACAAGTAGGAGCACCTTTGCGTTGTTAGTCAAGCGAGTTATTTCAGGTCAATCCCTTCCATATCCGCAAACCGTCCCTGAACCGCCCAGCCGGTCGGGTTCTGCACGCTTTCCGATACCGCAATCAGCAACTCGTTTTCGCCCGCCTTCAGGTTCAGATATACCGTATCCCAAAAACCAACAGTGCCAAGGAAACGATAATCGCGTGAAAACGCCGCGTCGTTACCGCTGAAAATTGGCTCAGAGTTCAGATATACGGTTGCCCGGTCGCTAAAACCAAAAGCAAACGCCTTAGTCTGGTTACTATCCGCGTTAATTATCAGCCGCGCATAGGCGGTATCCTTGCCCTTGGCCAGACCCTGTACGCGACCCAGATTAAGCATCCCTGTGGTCTCGGTCACAATGCTGGAAAAAGACAGCCCTTGAGCGTCCCCACTGGCTGTAGTTCCGTCAAACGCCTCTGACACCTCCCAGTTCATTACCGTACCTGCTTGCGCAGCGGCTTCTGGCACGGGTGTTCCGATAATTTCAACCGTTTCCATCGGCTGCACATCGACATTGGCATACCAGACTTCGCCGCCGAGGGTCAGCCCCCACAAGGCCAGGCCCCCGGTCTGCTCTTCACGCTTTAGCACAATGGTAAGAGCTGGCTTTTCCATATCATTGATGAACACATCCATCAGATCGCCGGAAATTGCCATCCGCACCCGGTTCCAGCCCTCATTATAGATGGAAGGAGAGGAATATTGCGGACCGTAATACAGCTCCCAACTGGCAACGCCGTTATATTGGGGCATATACTGGTTGGCGTCCGGGTTGCCGGACTGGTGCCCGCGCAAATAGAAATCCTCAAAATCGCCTTCTCCCTGAACTCGAAAACGCAGCCCGCCAAAGGTGCGGCCCTTGGTAAGCTTGATGTCATATTCAACGATGGCATTGGTGAAAGGCGCAGTTTTCGCTATCGCCAGGCCAAAGCCAAAAGGCGCGCCTTCGGCCGGTACGCCAAGGCGCAGGGTCTGCTGATCGCCCTGCTCACCAATCTGGGTACCGGCAACAAATACCCAGTTATCATCGTCAAAGGGCAGGATTTCTGCTTTTGCCAGGGCGGCCGTCAAGACCAACAGTCCGGTCAGGACCAAGTTCAATGGTTTCATCAGTGGTTTCTCAAATACGTTTTATCAATTTACGATAGCAACATCTTCCCGCAGGGACATGATTCAAACAACAGATAAATATGATATACTTGTTTCATGGATGAAACAATAAACACACTCCAGATTTTTCACGCCGTCGCCAGAGCACGGAGCTTTCGCGGTGCCGCCGACCAACTCAAAACATCCCAGGCCACGGTAAGTCGTCGCATCGCCGAGTTGGAATCCGTGCTGGGAATACAACTTCTTGTGCGCACAACGCGCAAAGTCCATCTGACCGATATTGGCACCCACCTGCTGTCCGATATCAAGGCCCCAATTGCAGAGCTGTCAGAGGCTATCCAAAAGGCCACTAACGCCCGCGATACAATGGACGGGGTGGTGCGGATCACCACCACCCATACCATCGCCCAAACGGTGATAATACCGCTGGTCGCGCAAATGCACGATGAGCAACCCAATATCAGCTTGGAATTATTACTTGATGAAACGGTGCTCGATATTCGCGACAAAAGCATCGACTTTGCAGTGCGTACAGGCAAGCTGACCGACCCGACCCTGATTACCCGTAAAATCAGTTCCGACCGGATATCCTATTTCAGTGCCCCCGATGCTGGGCCAAACCCGCCAATCCTGTCTTATGGAGAGGCTGAATTTGAACCGGTGCGGCCCAAACTACGGGTCAACGACATGCGCATGCTGCTTGATCTGCTCAAACAGGGGTTTGGCGCTGCATGGCTGCCCGAAGTTCTGGTGGCCCAGGCCGGTAAAACCGGTCTGATCCGCGATTCCAGCAAGCCCTCTTTTAAATTTGACTGTAATATCGTTTATCACGCCAACCGCTATATTCCGCGTCGTACCCGCTATGTGATGGACACTATTATCAACAGCCAGAAAAAAGCGCCATTATAAAACCTGCGCTTGGTGGGTACACTCAACATTCAGGATCCACAGCAGCGGCGCAGAAGAGTTCAAACGGGAGGCTGCACAGCCTGGACCAATTACCCAGGTTTGAGCAAGAGGCAGATTGCACGTGTACTTGGCATCTGGTGCAGAATTCTGAACGCCCTCGTTTTCGCGTCTGCCCAAACACTAATCACAACTTTGCTGAGAGTAAGATGGTAACAGCCCGCTAACGCAGACTGATCCCGTCACCGTCTTCGAAACGCCCAAGAAATCCCCAACCATCCGCTTCAGATATCAATGCGACAAGCAGTTCGTTATCTCCATCTTCAAGCGGCAGATAGACTCCTCGCTGACCCCAGGCAATGCTGCCGATTACGAACCCCTGCTTGGAATTTGTGTATCCAGTTCGACATATTTGAAAAAATGGTTCATGACCTATTATTCTCAATTATGGCTCTGTGCCGAAGATGTAATGCCTTCAGCTTAATCAACGGCGTTGAGGAAGGGTAGGTCACTACATAATGTCTAGAAAAAGATCAGTGCCACGAGATATATTGGTGCGAGGGTCAGTAGTGCGATAACGCAATACCCCATGATGTCGCGAATGTGGAGACCCGCTATTGCCAATACCGGTAAGGCGAAAAGCGGTTGGATTGCATTTGTCCACATCTCGCCGATTGTGACGGCCATGATTACTCTCGGAATGTCGGCGCCCAAATGCATCGCCGCCTCAATAATGATCGGACCCTGTACTGCCCATTGTCCCCCCGCGGAGGGAATAAATAGATTCAGAACGGCAGCACTGAAAAATGTCCAGATCGACAAGGTGTCGGC
>QIGT01000109.1 GCA_003230835.1 Gammaproteobacteria bacterium | reverse complement strand
GGATCCGCACGGTGTCGGAACATCTAGCCCATGAGCTTCGCAATATCGAAGGTTGCCAAGTCAGTGCACATTTATTGGTCCCAGGATTTACGTATACAGGAATGGTGAAGCGTCACGTTTCTGAAAAACCGGCAGCCGCATGGACGTCGCAGCAAGTGGCTGATGCGCTTCTTCACGCGATGGCCCTGGGCGACTTCTATGTCATTTGTCCCGATAACGATGTCACACCGGAGATGGACCAGCGTCGGATTCAATGGAATACAGACGACCTAATCCTAAATCGGCCGGCCTTGTCTCGCTGGCACCCTGAATTCGAGCAGGCGTTCGGGGATTTCATGAAAACGCGCTAGCGACACGCGATACTCGCGCGACAACTTCACCAGCGCACAGTGACTTCGATTTATCTGCTGAGCACTAAGGGATATTGGGTACAGTCGAGCCTATCGCCGTCTACCTTGGTGGCATTACGCAGACCAGCATTCACACCGAGACGGGTCGAATAGGTGGCGTCGTCTCCCGTATAACGCACTGCATAACCTCGTCGTCGATCGGTTTGGGAGAAGTTACCGCCGGCACCATGCACGGTCAGACCATGAAAGACATAGACATCTCCCGGTTCTAGTTCAAAAGAAATGATGTCGTACTGCTCGCGATCGGCGTCCACATCGATCATAGATTCATAATCTGGATTTTGCTCATAGCCAGCGGCCGCATTCTTGCCGAACGTTTCAGGCTGAAAGAAACGATTCCATTTATGTGAGCCACGCACAAATTCCAACGCGCCACTTTGTGTAGTGGTCTTATCTAGAGCAATCCAAATGGTCAATACTTGATAGCCATCCATAGGCCAATAGGGTTGATCGTTATGCCACCGCGTTGGATTGGTAGTGCCGGGCTCCTTAATAAATAGCTGGTCATATAATAAATTGACCCTATCTCCACCCATAATTTGGCGCGCGATATCAGGCATCGGGGATTCTAAGCAAAAGCGCCTAAACCCTTCGTGACACTCCCAAGTACGCAAATTTCCGTGAAAACGACCCTTGCCATCTTCTGGCTCGTAACCATGATAGAACGGACCCGGAGCGCGTATATCTGCCTCTATCGCCTTACCCAACACATCAAGCCAGTCATCGCTAACCACTCCACGCAGGGCGATCGCGCCATTTTCGTGGAATGCATCAATGTCGGCTTGATCTACTGAAAAACTCATAACGTACCTATATAAAAACCGAACTTATACAAAAACAATGTAGCCAACCAGTGACTGGGCAAACCTCATCAAATAGCTAAATATCGGCAAGCCGACAATACTCAGTACAATCAAGCCCATCAATGCTGCCGTACCGTAACGTAAGTTAAACTGTGCATACTTTGCGGCAACCCTACGCGGAAGAAAATAAGGCAGTATGTAGTGTCCGTCAAGGGGGCCTAGCGGTATCAAATTAAACAGCATAAGCAGCAAATTGATATGTGTTAACAAGGTAAAGAAGAGCATCATGCCTTCGTTTTCCAAGCCGTTAGCAAGTAACATTACGTAGACATTGATACTGACCACAGCCACCACCAGGTTCATAAACGGCCCTGCAGCAGCAACCCATAGGGTTGAGTATCTCGAGGTAAAATTTCGCGGGTCTGTGGGCACAGGTTTGGCATATCCAAAACCGACAAACACCACCATCAATAAACCAAAGGGATCAATATGGGCTAACGGATTGATCGTCAGACGCCCAGCTTGTTGCGCAGTAGTATCACCCTGCCACTTGGCCACAATGGCGTGACCAAACTCATGAAAAGACAGTGACAAGATTAAGGATATGATCAGCAAAGCAAACACCTGCCACTGACCTTGGTTTAACAAGAACAACACTAACGACTACTCCATAAAGGTCCACCCACAATTGCCTCGCAAATCTCAGGGCTAAAGGCTTTTGCAGGAACATTGTGCGGCCCGACAAAGGCCGCAGAAAATGGCGCTTCTAACTCAGGATTGTCCGCAATACGCCTATGTATTTCGTGCCGCAATTTACGGCCACTTTCACCGAACGCACTGTCTCGCAGTGTGGTCAAACGTGCACAAGTGCGAAGCCTCGCCATTCTTTTAGCTCGCTCTGCCACGTAATATTCAAAAATACTCGTCGTCCAGGATTGGTTTTTTAACAAGGCATCTGTTACCAGGCGAACATCACGATGGGCGACAGACAGCCCTTGGCCGATAATAGGATCGTTACGCCCCGCTGCATCACCAATAAGTACAACGCCCTCTCGCACTGGCGAATCAACCCAGGCATCGAAATTCGGGTACGAAATACACCGGCTCACAGGTGTAGCATGCACAATTGTGTCCGCATAGGGTATACATTTAAGCTGCCAAGATTCGAGAAACTTCGCCTGACCTTGGGTACCAAGCAATCGAGTCCTGTCCTGCTTAGGCCAACCCAAATAGATTCTAACTTTGCCACTTCCCTGGGGGAAAGCGAGTACATTGACATCTCCCTCACTGGCAATCACTTGTAATTCTTCAGGCCAATCGTGCGCACCTTCCACCAACATTCCAGAAAACAGGTGATGTTCTTCATCATGGAATAGCTGGCAACCTATTTGTTTTGCAACCACCCCATTGCGACCATCAGCACCCACTACCAACCTTGGGTGTGCAGTATAATCGTTGCCATCATGACTGAATTGAACCGTTGGCGGATACCCACTTCTAACTCGCAACTTCGATACAACACGTAAAAAAATCACACCTGCTTGCATGGCTGCGTCATTGAGTAGGTTGCAGGTGGCAGGATGCCCAAAACACAGGGGTGCTTCAAACAGGTTAGAGAAGTCTACGGTGCGTTGTTGCGCTTCAGACGTTGTCATAAATTCGTTGTAAGTCACATGCTTTTGCGGCCGATGCCCACCTGCACCGATGTATAGATCCATCAAGCCAAGCTTTTTGGCTTCTCTAACACCCCAAGGCGCAAGCCATTCACCACGAACAACATCTTTGTGCACCAAACTCTTTTCCAGCAATAGAACTTTTACCCCATTTTTTGCTAGAGAGGTTGCCAAGGCACCACCACCAATACCTGCACCTACAATGACGACATCAAAGGCGCTCACGTCAATTGAATTGTCCACTTCTTGCATGCAAAAAAAAGCCTATGAGGGTTCCGCCCACCCTAACCGAAGGTATAGATTCGAGCAATTGTTGTGGCTCCCTAGCCAGCGCGAGTGAGAATGAGGGCGAGCTGCTGACTAAGCTGACGAAAGCCGGCAATTCTTTCATCGAGATCAAGAATCGCGCTTTGATCTGTTTTGACCTCGCCAACCAGCATGCCAATCGCACGATCGGATATCCAAATGGGCGCAAGCAGACAGGGCCACTCATGGGTATTCTCAAAATGTACAAATTTATTGGTCAGCGCTTGGTCAAACATCTGCTGCGCAGACCTAGATTGGCAATAGGCATCCAGTTCGGCAAGGCCTCGCCCGGCGGCATATTTTACTTTCAGCGCAGCTCGGTCGCGAGACAGCAATAGAAAAAAGCCCCGGGTGCAGCCAATGCCCGTCACTACGCCGTTGACAACACACTGCATGAGTTCATCTCTTGCCAAACCCTGCTCAATACCTTCTGCTATTTCCCGCAAACAATCCATTTGACCCTGCATGGACATAGCCGGTACCAACTGGTCTGAGTTAGACAGTAGGTTGTGACCCCCTTCGACAGATGTACCTTTAGACGCTGGTTTGTCAATATCTGACTCTATTTGTGGAATACCAAACTGGGCTGCTATCTCCCTTGCTGCTTGTTGGTTTGACTGTGCAATTTGACGAACCTCTTCTTCTGGTAACGACAACCGTTTGGCAATATTTGCGAGAATTTGTCTAACTTCTGCCTCTTCCCAGGCAATGTCCTCATCGCTATCTGCTAACAATTCTGCCAAAACATGAGCTTGATTTACCATACTCACCAACGGATCAGATTGATGAGCCTCATTGTTCAAGTTAGAAGCAAGTTCGCCCAAGCTCCAATCATCCACTAGTACGTGACTCAAAGAGGCCAGCTTAAAACCCAACACTTTTATTTCAGCTTCCTCAGCAGTGCCGCCTTGCGTAAGTATTTGACCCAGTGACTTTTCGAGCTCAACAGCTTCTCCTTCAGCACGAGACCAGAAAGCCATTTGCCCAACATACTTAAACAGTGCCGCGGCAAATACCTCATCGGCTTGTTCATGGCCTTCTAGTTTGGTAAAGGAGCGCGCCTGCACAGCGGCATGGAAAGACCGAGACATGAACTGCACCACCCGCGCGTGCATATTGCCTTTGAGCATTTCTTCAATCACTGAAACAGACAGCGCCAAATCTTTTACTGCATCAAAGCCGATCATCACCACGGCGGTACTGATGGTATCGATGAGCCTATTTTGGAGATTGAATATAGGACTATTAGCCACTTGGATCAGCCGCGCAGACATCGAAACATCATGTCCTACCACCTCAGATAAGTCATCCGCGGAGGCACCCTTGTCGGTCGCCACATGGCGTATATCACGCACAGTACGAGCGAACACGGGTAAGCTAGAAGTATTTAGGCGGGCTCGCCATTGATCCAGTTTTTGCGACATCGACACATCCAATTTACTCCACTAAGTGTAGACGTGGATACGAAGTTTGGCGCGATCTAGTAGCGTATCGGGTGTTCCGGCAAAATAACCCCCACTCTATCGGCATAAGCTTGCCACCCGGCTATCAATTCCTCGCGAATTTGCGGGAATTCGCCACTGAGATCTTGCTGCTCACCTTGGTCTGTCGCGAGGTTATACAGTTGCCACTGACCTGTGCCGTAGGGGGCTTCTTGCAGCAATATTTTCCAACTCCCCCGTTGTGCCGCGCGACGCCCATAGGTTTCCAAGCCCACCACTTCGTCTTGCGCATACGCGCTTGGACCTCCACGCCACCTAGCCAACAATGAACGTCCCATCATGGAAGAAACACCACGTACACCGGCGATGTCCAGGAACGAAGGCGCTATATCCATAACACGCATGTAGGCATCATCAATACCGGCGGTGTTCCCGGGTAAGAGCACAAATGCTGGCACGCGTATGCCGCCTTCAGATACCTTACTTTTAGACGCACGAAACGGCGCAGTTGAAGCCCTGGCCCAAGCTGGACCCAATGATGTGTAAGAGTCTTTGTTGCCTATATTTTCGGTGCTGTTGTTAAAATTGTTATCTACCCAATGATTGGTGTTAGCGTAGGCTTCCATATCGTGCCCTTCTGCGCCATTGTCTGACATGAAAAAAATAACGGTATTTTCAAGCCGGTTTTGCCGCTCTAGCTCGGCCAACAACCGGCCAATGTTTTGATCTACTCTATCGACCATTGCTGCATACACTTCCATACGTGCTTGAGCAGCGGCCTTATCCGCATCAGGGAGTGTATTCCAAGGCCTCATCCCCGCTTCAAAATCAACAGCTTGAGCAGAGGGGCTGATGACACCCTGTTGTACAGCACCGGCTAAGCGCTGGGCACGCAACACATCCCAACCCTGGTCATATTTCCCTCGATACTTTTCAATATCTTCAGCGTGGGCTTGCAGCGGCCAATGGGGTGCGGTATATCCCAAATACGCGAAAAATGGCTTTGCACCGGTAGCACCGATATAGCTGATCAGTTTATCCGTCATAAAATCAGATGAGTAAAACTCTTCTGGCAATTGCACAGGCTGATCGTCTTCCAACCAGTTCGCTTTATCGTATCTTTCAAACAAAGGCGTGTCATCAAAGTGCCCGGCGCCACCCTCAAGCAAAACAAAACTTCGCTTAAAACCACGACGCCCTGGCAACGACTGTGCATCGTAACCGAGGTGCCACTTCGCTACCGCCATGGTTTCATAACCGTGTTGCGATAAGTGCTCTGCTATGGTGGGCACTGATGGCAACAACTGATTTCGGTAGGCATCACTGACTTTTTGCAGTTCAGTTTCCAGGCCACTCTGCGACCCCATGCCGGCAATATGGTTGTCTGTGCCGGTGATCAACATAGCCCGTGTAGGCGCACAACTGGGCGCCGTATGGAAATTGGTGAGGCGAACGCCAGCACGCGCCAACTGATCTATATGCGGGGTACTAATTTCGCCCCCAAAGGCACCGATGTCCGTATAGCCTAAATCGTCAAGGACTATGAGCAATATGTTGGGTCTAGCGTCTTGCTGTGGTTGGCACCCCAGCAGCAGCATGGGAAGAAACAATCCAACGCACATTATTTTAAGCACAAGACTTTTAAGCATAAGTTTTTTACGCATACGCCCTTTTACTCATATCTCAGGTAGGGTTTATAGTGAACTGAGATAGCCACGAATGATACCTGCATCTAGCGCGTCGGACTTTTTCTGCAAGTGCACTTCAAATGCTTGGCTGGTTGCACATAGCCAAAAACACTGGTTGCGTATGGCCTGTGTCAAACGGCCTCTTGGTCTCGAAGACTTTCTATTTCTGCATCGCTTAGCCCTGCCAACTCTTGCAACACGCTGTCTGTATCTGCACCTAAGGAGCGGACGTCATTGAGTTCCGGGGGATCAATATCACGGTATCGCAAGGGAGTTTGAAACTGCGCGATCTCTCCCAATTGTTCGTGTTGACGTTTTTGCAGCGAGCCTCTTTCCGTCATATGTGGATCGTTAGTGACGTCTTCCAAGTTTTGCACTGGTGCACAAATAACCCCATGCTGTTGAGCAATTGCAAATATGTCCGCCTTCAAATGTTGACAAGTCCAGGCATTGACTCGCTCATCGACAGCGTCAATATTCTCAGCACGGGCTTGCATGGTTGCAAAGCGCGGATCTTCAACCAGCTCTGGCTCCCCCATGGCATCACATAGATTTCGCCAATGCCCTTCCCGAATACAGATTATCGCCACATGACCATCCTCGGTTTGATAGACATTGTAGGGCGACAACGTCCCAGCGGGGTGACGATTGCCCGCTCGCGGGCGTTGCTCGCCAGCAATGTAGTAGCTGCCAAGGGCGGTGGCCAAGGTGGGAAACACCGCATCTTGCATGGAGATATCTACGGTTGCACCTTCATCGCTGCGGGTTCGACCCAATAATGCACTCACGATAGCCGCGTACAAATGTGTTCCAGCAATAAAGTCAGCGAAGGCTGCAGCGGTTTTTAACGGCGGACCGCCATCTTCCCCCGTGACACTCATGACCCCGGTCATTGCCTGTAACGTTATGTCCATGCCAAGGTATTCTCGATAGGGGCCGTTAGCCACACCATAGCCCGTACTAGATGCGTAGATAAGTTTCGGGTTGATTGCACGCAATACTTGCGCTCCAATACCGTATCGATCCATCGTGCCGGGTGCAAAATTTTCAAACACCACGTCCACTGACTTCACCAGCGTTTTTAACAGGCTTTGGCCCCCAGGCGATTTGATATTTAGAGTAATGCACTCTTTGTTAGCGTTGAGGGAAGCAAAGGGATACGTCGCCGGTGAAGAATTACCCCGTGCGCGTAAGGTTTCACCCGCCCGACTTTCCACTTTAATCACCCGTGCGCCGGCTTGTGCTAACAAGAAACCGCAATAAGGTCCGTTATAGACCTGCCCGAAATCGAGTACCGTGACGCCTTCGAGGGGTTGTGAGTGCAATGCTCTAGCTCAGGTTGCTAGCCCGACCCAGTAGGCACTTCTGTGAATGGAATACCCTTGTCCATGCGCGGCTCTTGAGGTAACCCTAAGACCCGCTCGGCAATGATATTGGCCATGATCTCATCGGTACCACCGGCAATACGCAACCCAGGAATAGACATGTAAGTGTCTTGAAACAAAGCCGCAAAGGCCTCATCCTGCACCTGATCACGCACAATGCCTTGCTGTTCCAGCAGATCAATGGCAAACGACGCCATATCCTGAGACTTCACCGCCCCAACCAACTTTCCAATGGAGTTTTCCGGACCAGGAATATCGCCTCGCGACAAAGCCGAAAGCGTTCGGTAACTGGTGAACTTAAGCCCAGATTCCTGTACATACCAGTTGGCTAACTTGGCTCGCACATGATTATCTTCGATGGCAGGCTTGCCATTGATATTCACGCTTTGTGCTAGCCGCTTAACTGTCTTAAAACGCGTACCACCGCCGCCAGCACCAATGCTGGCACGTTCATTCATCAAGGTGGTCAAGGCTACTTTCCAACCCTGCCCGACCTCACCTAAACGCTGGCTGTCCGGAATACGAACATCAGTAAAATACACCTCGTTAAAGTTTGCTTCACCAGAAATTTGTTTGATGGGTTTAATTTCAATACCCGCACTCTTCATGTCTAAGAAAAAGTACGACAGCCCTTTGTGTTTCGGCACGTTGGGATCTGTGCGCACAACAAGAATGCCGTAGTCAGAATAGTGCGCACCAGAAGTCCATATTTTCTGACCATTGATGATCCAATCGTCACCATCACGCTCAGCCTTAGTTCGCAGCGCTGCGAGGTCTGACCCGCCAGCGGGTTCACTAAACAACTGACACCAAATATCTTCACCGCTGGCAAGGCGTGGTAAGTAACGTTGCTTATCTTCCTTGTTGGCATAACTCATCATGGTAGGTGCTGCCATACCTTGACCAATTGCAAACATGCCGGTTTCAGGAGATTCAACCTTGGCTTCTTCTTGCGCCAAAATAACTTGCTGGATGGCATTTGCGCCTCGACCACCAAACTCTTCCGGCCAACGTATACACGCCCAACCGGCATCGGCTTTACGTTTTTGCCAATATTTTCCTTGCGCCATGTAGTCCATGCCACTCAGTTCTTTTTCGGTTGGTGCATTGGCTTCGAGCCACATTCGGGCTTCTTCACGGAATGCACTTTCTTCTGCTGTATCTTCAAAATCCATAATTTTTCCCCTTAAGCTGCGTTAGGTTGATCGGTGGCTTGTATCAGTTTTTCTTGCCATTGGCCTTCGCTGCCAATCGCAACCGCCAACACCTTCGAACGTCGATAGTAGAATTGGCAATCAAATTCCCAGGTAAAACCCATACCGCCATGGGTTTGAATATTCTCTTTCGAGGCGTAGTAAAATGCTTGGGTAGAGCCCACACGCGCAGTCGCGGCAGCCAGTGGCAGTTCGTTTGCATCGGTATTCAGTGCCCAGGCGCCATAGTAGGCATTCGAACGTGCCAAGGTATTTTTCACATACATATCTGCCAACTTGTGTTTGATGGCTTGATAAGAGGCGATAGAACGCCCAAAGGCGTAGCGGCCCATGGCGTAGTTGATCGCCATCTCCAAACACACATCCGAACCACCCAGTTGCTCCCAAGCCATCATCACAGCCGCTCTATCTAATATGCGTTCAAGCCCAGCCCAACCTTCAC
>QIGT01000264.1 GCA_003230835.1 Gammaproteobacteria bacterium | reverse complement strand
ACGTACCTCCTCGTATACGCGTCATCACGTCAACATCACCATGTGTAAGGCGAAATCTAACGGTAACTACACCAACAGCATTCTGGCGTTACGTGAGGCTTTAGAGTCTGGGTGCGATGAAGAATTATTGTTAGATAACGAAGGCTACGTTGCCGAAGGCAGTGGTGAGAATATTTTTCTGGTGAAGAATGGTGAATTGCATACTCCAGAGCTTACCTCTTGTCTGGCGGGCATCACCCGAGATACTGTGTTCGCTCTGGCCCAGGAGAAGGGCATTAACGTTCGCGAGCGACGCATCACTCGAGATGAGGTTTACATTGCAGATGAGGCATTCTTTACTGGCACCGCTGCTGAAGTACTGCCAATTTGCTCTCTTGACGGGCGCACTATCGGTACAGGAGTTCGTGGGCCAATGACGCAAATGTTACAAGCTACCTATTTCGATCAAGTCCGCGGTAAGCGAGACAGCTTTCCGGAATGGCAATCACCCGTATAGGGTTGCGGTAGCCGTGTCTAAGATGCTAATCGTTGGCCCCGCTTGGGTCGGCGACATGGTCATGGCACATACGTTAGTTCAGCGCTTGCATGAACAAGATTCTGCACGTGAACTACACATGCTGGCGCCACCTGCCACTGCATCGATAGCCCAACGTATGGCCGAAATTAGCCAGGTTCATACTGTGGATTTCGCTCATGGCGAATTGGCTTTGAGTAAGCGACGACGAGTAGGCAAAGACCTCAAGTCCTATGGTTATGAGCGAGCCTATGTATTACCGAACAGTTGGAAATCAGCATTAGTGCCCTTTTTTGCCGGTGTAGAAACCAGAGTGGGATGGCATGGGGAAGCACGTTACGGGTTATTAAACGATCGGCGCAAGTTGGACAAGCACGCGTACCCTTTAATGATTGAGCGGTTTATGGCTTTGGCTGAGAGACCTATGTTAGATCAAGCACCAGTACTGCACCATCCCTATCCGCACCCCAAGCTCCAAGCGGACCCAAAAAAAGCAGCCAGTTTGGTACAAAAATTGTCGTTGCAGCAGGGTGCGACGGTTGCCATCTGCCCAGGGGCAGAGTTTGGTGCTGCCAAAAAGTGGCCGCCGCAACATTACGCCGTGGTGGCAAAAGAGTTGGTTGCGCGTGGTAAGCAAGTGTGGTTGATGGGCTCACCAAACGATCAGCAAGATTGTGCCGCCATAGTGTCCCGGGTACCCGCCGCTGTTAATTTGGCGGGCCAAACAAGCTTGCTCGATGCGTTAGACTTACTGTCACTCACTGAACAAGTATTGTCTAACGATTCTGGGCTGATGCACGTGGCCTGTGCACTCGGTATTCCCACCTTGGGTATTTTTGGCTCTACCTCTACCGAATTCACTCCGCCGCTAGGTGAGCACGCACAAGTGGTCGAACGGCAGCTAGATTGTCGGCCTTGTTTTCAGCGTACTTGTCCATTGGGTCATCTAGACTGTTTACAAAAGCTCGAGCCAGCGCAGGTGATTGCAAGGTTAGTGATGTGATGCAGGATCGAGTGTTGTTGATAAAAATGTCCAGTCTGGGTGACGTGGTTCACGCAATGCCGGCTGTGACCGATGCAGTCAATGCAGGTTATCGTATTGACTGGGTAGTGGAGGAAGCCTTTGCTGATTTGGTCGCAATGCACCCAAGTGTCGATCGGGTCATTCCCGTTGCCTGGCGTCGCTGGCGAAAACAGTTTCGCCAAGCTAGACCGCAGATGTGGGACTTCTACCGTTCGCTGCGTTTGGAGAGGTATCAACACATTATAGATTCTCAGGGCTTGATCAAGAGTGCCATGGTAAGTTTGTTGGCAAAGGGTGGGGGTGAACGCTACGGGTTTTCCCATACCGTGGCGCGGGAGCCTTGGGCTGCCTTTGCCTATCATCGCCGCCATGTTGTACCTCGAGCGCAACATGCCATTGATCGTCAACGACAACTATTTTCCGCCGCGCTAAATTATGCTTTGCCTATCAATGAGTCGTCTGGCCTGGCTGGTCTGCGTCTCATGCAAACTGCTCGAGAGTCTAAGCAAGTCATACTCTTGCATGGCACCACCTGGGCAAGCAAACATTGGCCGCAGAACATGTGGCAAGAGTTGGTGGCTTTGTCGAAGCAGGCTGGCTTCGAGCCAGTTGTCACCTGGGGTAACGAAGTAGAACGCAGTCGCGCTGAATTGTTGGCTGGGTACGGTGCCAGCATCCAACCTAAAGTGTCACTAAGTGAGCTGTTAGCAGTGTTGCAAAATGCAGCCCTAGTGATTGGAGTCGATAGTGGCTTGTGTCATTTGAGTGCGGCGTTAGGCACGCCTACGCTAGGTCTTTACGGGCCTACCAGTGCGCGGTTAACAGGGTGTCGAGGGCAACGTGCCCAAGCCCTACAAGGCCAAGCGCCGTGTGTTCCTTGTATTAGACCAACGTGTACCCAGTTCAGGGGCGATATTCCCCTTTGGAAGCAGCAGCCCGTGCAGCCGCCCTGTTTTGCAACATTGAGCCCCGAGGTTGTTTGGCGCCAGGCCCATGGTTTATTGGGCCAGGGCAGCTAGTGCATTTCGCGTTCACCATATTCAAGTATTTTCCCTATGGTGGTATTCAAAGGGACATGATGAAAATTGTTAGTGAGTGTGCTGCGCGTGGTCATACTATCACGATATTTACTCTACGCTGGGAAGCGCCAGCACAAGATGATGTGCCTGTAGAGATTGTGCCCATTGTCGGGTTCAATCGTCATTCTCAATATGAGCACTTTGCTGAATTTGTGAATCAGCGTGCTAGAGAAATTGGTTTCGACTTGGTGGTCGGCTTTAACAAGATGCCGGGCCTAGACATTTACTATGGTGGAGATTCTTGTTATATCGAGAAGGCGCTGTTGCAAAGAGATGCATGGTATCGCCTGTTACCCAGATTTAAGAGCTTCCATGCCGCGGAACGTGCCGTTTATGATAAATACAGCACTACACAAATTCTGGCTATATCAGATGTAGAGACACCGCGCTATCGGCACTATTACCAAACTCAGCCCGACCGAATTCATCTGCTGCCCCCGGGTATAGAGCACGACCGTATCGCGCCAGCAGACAAGTCGGTGGCACGTCACGAATTACGAGCTGAGTTTGGGCTGCGTGAAGATCAGCTGCTGTTACTTTTCATTGGCTCAGGGTTTATTAAGAAAGGCCTTGATCGGGCGTTGCTGGCAATGGCCGCCCTGCCTAAAGAGATAAAGGTGAAGACTCACCTGATGATCATTGGGCGAGATAAGGGTGACGCTTTTGAGCGTATGACCATGCGTTTGGGTTTAACCAAACAGGTGACTTTCTTTACCGAGGGGCGTGACGATGTGCCCAGATTTCTGTTTGCTGCCGATGCCTTGCTACACCCAGCTTATGATGAAACTGCGGGTATGGTTATTGTTGAGGCGATGTTGGCTGGAGTACCAGTATTGGCCACAAAAAATTGTGGCTATGCTAAGTACCTCAATCAACACCAAGCAGGTATTGTATTGCCGCTGCCGTTTTCTCAAGAGGATCTTAATCAAGCATTGCTAGAGTTACTTACTTCACCTATGCGCGAACAGTGGCAGGCTCACGGTATCGCAGCGAAATCATCTGATGAGTTGTTTCAGTTGGTACCAAAAGCGGTAGATATCATCGAAGTTGTGGCTAAACAACGTGAACCCTTATTGATTTTCGTACTCTTTCACTACTTTCCCTATGGTGGTTTGCAGCGAGACTTTTTGCGTATAGCACTGGCTTGCCAGGCAGAGGGTTTTCAAGTTCGCGTATACTGTATGAGCTGGCAAGGAGAGCAACCGAGCGGTTTCGACATTGAAATAGTGGAAGAGATAGGCGTGGCTAACCATACCCGGCAGCAACATTTTGCCCAACATATTTCAAAGCAGGCGAAGTGGTATCGTCCTTGTGCGATTGTTGGTTTCAATCGAATGCCCGGCCTCGACTTCTACTATGCAGCTGACTCATGTTTTGAACACAAAGCGCAAGCCATGCGGTCGGCTATTTATCGGCGCACTGAGCGATATCGTTTGATGTCGTCCTATGAGCGCGCAGTTTTTGCAGACCATGCGCAGACCCAAATTATGCTCATTGCACCAGATCAAAAAGAACAGTTTCAAAAATACTATCAGACGTCGGATGAGCGCTTGGTTCTGCTGCCACCCGGAGTGAACAGAGATCGATGTCGTGCTGATGGGTGGCAACAACAGCGGGCGCAAGTGCGAGCAGAGTTTGAGATAGATGAAGGACAGTACTTACTCCTGTTGGTTGGAAGTGGCTTCATCACCAAGGGTCTCGATCGTGTCTTGAATATGGTGGCCAGCCTACCATCGCCACTTGCTGCAAAGACCCGATTGTTGGTCATTGGTCAAGATAACCCACAACAGTTTCGCCGCCAGGCACGATTATTAGGTATTCATCAACAAGTTAGCATTGTAAAGGGGCGAGATGATATTCCTGCTATCTTGCAGGCTGCAGATATCATGGTACATCCCGCCTATATGGAAAGTGGAGGCATGGTTTTGATAGAAGCCGTTATTGCAGGGCTTCCGGTTATCGCCTCTGGGGTTTGCGGTTTTGCGAGCTATATCCAGCAGGCGCAGGCTGGCTTGGTGTTAGATGAGCCTTTTGATCAACAAAATTTTAATGCAACTGTAGAGAATTTGTTAGTCGATAAGGATCGGCGTGTGCAACTGTCATTCAATGGCGTGCAATATGGAGTTGATCATCCAGAGTTGTATGACATGCCAAGCCACGCCCTCGCCTTCATTAAGCAAAAAATAAAGGCGCAGCAAGCGTCGTGAGTTTTTTAAGGCAAGACATCGCCAAACTCTGGGCCGGTCAAGATCCCTTGGACGCAGCTTTTGCACTGCAGGGCGAAGTGTTCAGAGATGTGCCGGGGAGACGAACACTTAGGGTTGAATTAGATAGCCGATACTATTTTGTTAAGTTGCATTATGGAGTCGGTTGGCGTGAAGTGGTAAAAAATTGGTTGCAGTTCAAGCGTCCGATTATCGGTGCGCTAAATGAATATGTCGCTTGTCGTGACCTTGATCGATTGGGGATTGCAGCCCCGAAGCCCGCAGCCTATGCCACCTCAGCAGGATCTATCGCCAGTCGGCGTTCCTTTGTGTTGTGTGATGAGTTGTTCGGTTATACCAGCCTTGAAGACGTTACTGATGATTGGATAGATACATCGCCTCATGTGATAACCAAACACAGGCTACTTTATGCGGTGGCGCGTTTCGCTAAAGCGTTTCACGACATGGGCTTCATTCACCGTGACTTCTATATTTGTCATATTCTCGTTCGCGATGATGCGTTATCTGATGGGCGCTTTGAATTAGCAGTGCTAGATTTGCATCGTGCTCGGCAGTTCTCAGTGATTCCCCAAAAATGGCTTAAACGAGATCTGGCGGCTTTGTTGTACTCAACATTAGACTTGGGATACAGCCCAAGAGATTGGTTAAGATTCATCAGAATCTATCGTTGCCAACCTTTGACGCAAGTATTTGCAGCGGAAGGTGAGTTCTGGCGTTCTGTCCTGCAACGCGCAGAAAAGCTCTACCAAGAAGGTCGACGTAAAAAGCTGGTTAAAGGCTTGTATTCACCATGAAGTTTTCAACCGAGGGGCTTGGCTTGGCCGGCCTTGATTTGATACCCCCGGTAGTGGTGGAAATACGTCTGGATCCAGGGGAAGAATTTTTTATCGGTGAAGTCGTAGACGTCGTCTTTAAGCAGATTGCGCGAGTATTGCCTGGGCGCAGAGTCAGTGGTATCGCAACCTTTAAAGATAGAACAGTATTCGCCAAAATATTCTACGGCCAAGGTGCACGTCGAAATTGGCAGCGCGAAATGTCGGGTGCTGTTTCTATGCAACGTTCCGGTGTAAAATCTCCCGCATTATTGGGTAGTGGTGCAACTGCTGACGGTGAAGGTTATGCGGTTTTTTATAACGCGTTGACCGACGCCAAAGGCATCGCCGAAACTGACACCGCTGGCATTTATGCCGTTGTTGGTCTGCTTGCTCAGCTACATGGCGCCAATTTATTGCAGTCCGATGCCCACCTCGACAATTTTGTCACCAGTAATGGTCAGGTGTATGCGGTTGATGTGGGTGGCTTACGTGGGGGTAACTTACTACGCCAGCAATTTTCTAATTTGGCGATTTTGTTGGCACAGCGTTCGCCACTACTCGATGGGGAAGTAACTGATCTTTGGCACCACTACGCTAAAGTCCGTGACACAGACTCAGGTGAGTACGTTGCCCGCATGGGCACTGCACAAAAGATGCTAGAGCTGGTCATGCGCCAACGTCGGCTGCGTGTGCGCCGATACCTAAAGAAAACACTGCGTGAGTGTACGCAATTTGTGCAGCGCAAAAACTGGCGTCGCAATTTCCTGTGTGACCGACAGCATTGGCCCGTTCTACAACGCTTCATGATGTTTCCGGAAGCATCTTTTGGTGAGGGAACCCCGCTAAAGTTAGGTAATAGTGCCACGGTTGTTAGAATTCAATTGGACGGTGAGAGCTACATTGTTAAGCGCTACAATGTGAAAGGTGTCGTGCACCGTATTAAACGTTGGTTCAAACGACGTGCTCGAAATGCTTGGTGTAATGGACACTGGCTCGGTTTTCTCGGTATTCCCACCGCTACTCCAGTTGCTTTGTTAGAATCGCGCGTTGGCTGGTTTGTCGGTGTGTGTTATTTGGTTATGATTGATTGCGGCCAACGAAATCTAGGTGAGCTGTTGGCAACCGATGCCTCGAAATTTCCAGTGCTCGCTAAGCAAACTATCGAGATTCTCTGTGCATTGTGTGCCGCTGGTTTAACCCACGGGGACCTTAAGTCGACCAACTTTGTCTTGTCTGAAGAGGGTGTTGTATTGATCGATTACGATGCGTTGCGCTATGGTCCTCACGATATAGATAAAAAAAGATTCATGGCGAACTGGGACGATTATCCGGTGCTTCGTCAGCAATGGTTAAATGAAATGGAGGAGATGGCCAACAGATGATTGTTTTGGGATTGTCAGGTGCACTGAAGCACGACCCGTCAGCAGCATTGCTGGTAGATGGAGAAATAGTCGCCGCTGCAGAAGAAGAGCGCTTCACCCGTGACAAGCACGCGAAAGATTGCCCACCTTACGAGTCTGCTAAATTTTGTATGGAGTATGCGGGCGTTAATCCAGAACAGGTGGACTATGTTGCCTTTCCGTTTGCCCCGATCAGTATTTTTTCACCGGCAAGATGGCACTATGCCAAACGCTATTGGTATGCGCCTGACCGTGCGTTGGACGCCCTCTTCAACGGCAATAGGCGATATCGTGAACACAAAAAAAACATTCACCAGTTGGGAAATCGACTCGGCATCAACTGGCAAAAAACGCAGTTCGTGCCGGTTGAACATCATCTGTCGCATGCATCCAGCGCCTATCATCTATCAGGGTTTGAAGGTAAGTGTGCGATTCTTGGAGTAGATGGCAAGGGTGAGTATGCTACTACCTTTTTTGGTTACGGCGAAAACGGTGAGATCCACAAGATCAAGGAATTCTATGATCCAGACTCTTTAGGCGGTTTGTATGGTGCGATCACGGAATATCTAGGCTTTGAAATGCTTGATGGCGAGTACAAAGTCATGGGCATGGCCCCCTATGGGGACGCAAGTAAATACGATTTTTCCCGACTGATTCGTGCACAAGGTGACGGTTTTGCAGTCGACACACAACTGGTCAACACCGTGGGTTTGCGAAGGTATAAAGACGCGCAAGGCAAAGGTCACTACTTCAGTCAGAAGTTAGTAGATTGGCTGGGCCCCCCGCGAGTAGGTGACATCGCGGACGATCCCTACATCCATTACGCCGCTAGCATGCAGCAGTTGTTTGAAACCTGGGTGCTGAAGTTGGTTGAGACTCACCTAGGCGATGTGCTGGCGGAAACCGGTGCGCTTGCTTTTGCCGGCGGTGGTGCGTTGAATGTAAAACTTAATCAGCGGTTACTTGATCGTCACGACATCAAACAACTGTTTGTGCAGCCTGCTTCAGGGGATTCTGGTACTGCGCTGGGTGCAGCGACGTATGTGGCCCATCAAAAAGGTGAGCACATTCAGCCCATGCGTCACGTCTACTTAGGGCCAAATTATAGTAACGAAAACTGTGAAATAGCCTTGTTGGAGTTTCAGCAGAGCCAAGATGTGCAGTTCTCTTGGAAAAAAATGTCTGATCCAGTAGGTGAAACAGCTAAAGTACTTGCAGAAGGACATCCTATCGCTTGGTTTCATGGGCGCATGGAGTTTGGACCGCGAGCGCTTGGTGGTCGCAGTATTATCGGCTGTCCCAATGCCCCAGGCATTGCTGATCGTATCAACCAACAAATAAAATTTCGTGAGCGTTGGCGCCCTTTCTGCCCGAGTATGTTAGATACTTTAGCGGCAGACATATTGCAAAGCGATCACCCTGCTCCCTATATGACCATTACCTTTGAAGTGGCGCAGTCATGGCGCGAACGAATTCCAGAGGTCGTGCACGAAGACGGTACGGCGCGCGCCCAGGTGGTCAGCAAAGACACCAGCCCTCGCTACTATGCATTGCTTGAAACCATGCAAGAGTTAACCGGCAATGGTGTGTTGTTGAATACATCGCTGAATCGCCGCGGAGAACCTATGGTGTGTTCCCCGCAAGACGCCCTGAATATGTTCTTCGGCTCTGACCTTGCGTACCTGGTATTGGAAGATTGGATGGTAACCAAAACATCCACATGACCCGGCGGATACTTCAAATATGCCCCCATGACAGCGCGCCGTTTGGTGCCTTGTGCGGACACTATATGCAGGCGGGCGGCTTACTGGACGTTGAGGTGGTCACCGTATTTCTGGCACCGCCTACAGCCAAACCCTTGCCTTTTGCACAGTACCTCGATGTGAGTGATCTGAGTCAAACTAAGGTGTTGGTTCAAGGGTTGGCGCAGCTCCTGGCGCAACAGTGGGATTTGATTCTTTGTCATCGCTATCGGGCCTACTGGGTGGCGGTGAAAGGCGCTGCAGATTTATCTAAGTGTGTGGTGATTGCGCATGAGTATGGTTTGTTGTCTCGTTGGCAGCGTCGTCTAAACCGTAAATTGTTTGCACGCAAAGTTAGATTTGCCGGTGCCGCTCCCGGGGTTGCTGCTGAGTTAGCGCAAATATGTGGTGAACAGTTGGTGTTGCCTAACGTGTTAGACATTGAGCAAGCGGGCCAACGGTTGATGACCCGTGAGGCGGCCTTGGAAGCCTTGGGACTAGAGGAGCCGGGAATAGAGGCGCGGGGGCCACAGGAGGCGCCTATCACCATCGGTGTGGTGGGTCGT
>QIGT01000442.1 GCA_003230835.1 Gammaproteobacteria bacterium | reverse complement strand
ACAGCTAGTCCCGCAAGATCGAGTTTGACCTTGGCAGTGTCATTTTGCAGCGAGCCGATAGCGTCAATGCGTTGCTCGCGGATGCCAATATCAGCGCGGTAAGGTTCATCACCACTACCATCGTAGATCATGCCATTGGTCAGTAGGTAGTCGTAGTTTTGTGCTAAGCAGGCAGACCCTAGGAGCACACTGCACGCCAGTATCGCTATCTGCGAGGTTAAAATTTTCATTGGGTCAAGCCTACACTTGTTTAATAAGGCATGTGATTGATCAGGGCTCTGATTGATCAGGCTTTTGATGGGTCAGGAAGGGGTTTGTTGACTAAAACAAGACCCAGCCCCACCAGTAAGATGGAGGCTAGAAATGCTAGAGTTAATGGATCATCGAAGATAAGCCAGCCAAAGAACACACCGAATACAGGTGATAACAAGCCAAAGGATGCTACGTTGGATACAGGGTAAATAGACAGCAACCAAAACCAAACAACGAAGCCCACGGATACTACCGCTATGACTTGAAAGCTAAAAATTAGCGCGATGGTGGTGGTGGGTTCTCGAATGGGCTCACCAAAAAGAGGAGAAATCAGCGTAAGCACTATAGCCGATACGGCCAGTTGGTAGAGCAAATTCATTTCGGCAGAACATGCGCTCAATTTGGTGCGGGTGGTTAGCGCGATGCCAGCCCAGCATACGCCTGCAATCAGAGCAAAAAAGTCACCCAGAATCGAGCCCGAAGAGTTGGACGAGTTTTCGAGGAAAGCATATGCAACGCCTACTAGTGCCAAAGTTAAGCCGGCTACTTTGTAGCGATTGAGGTGTTCGCCAGGCACCAAAAAGTGTGCACCTATAGCCACCCACACCGGCATGATGTAGAAGAACAAGCTGGCTCGAGCGACGGTTGTGTAGTCTAAGGCAAGGAACAAAAAGGCGAATTCCAGGCAGAAGAAAACCCCGTTAAGTATGCCGTAGGCAAACGATCCATCGCGCATAGAGAGTTTGCGTTTCATCACCAAGGCAAACAGTAGCACTGGTAGAAAGGCGCACGCCGAGCGAAAGCCAGCTTGAAAAATCGGTGCGAAGCCTTCGTTTACAAGCTTCACTAAGGCTTGGTTGAGGCCAAGTAAAACACTAAAGCCGACCAGTACACAGACCCCAAACATGTCGATGTGTTGTTTTCGCTGCATAAATCGTTGCAAGTTAAATGGTTGGGATCATAAACAAAAAATTGCTACTGTGCGCTTGCTATGAACCGTCAAAAATACAATCGCACCAATGTCCGAGCTTTCGAGCGCAATGAAGCAAGGCGACAAGGTAATTTTCGTCTGATTCGCACTATTGTTCTAGGTGTTGTGGCGTCGGTGGTGGCGATTGTGTGGCTCGGCGATCAATACGGCATCGATCGCCAAGTTATGCTTGATTTTTTGGGTGCCAGTGCTTTGTTTGTAGGGCTTTTAGTCCTGACGGGCCTGGTAGGGGCCGTGTTATTGAAATTGATTAAGGTTATTCGAGGTCTTTGAAAAACCGATCTCCTCGCGGCGTATAGTAATTGTCGTAGTCTAAAGAGAATGCAATAGAATTGGCTTTGCCGAGAATGAGTTCCCGATCTATAAATCCGATGTAGCGATAGTCTTGACTGTTATCTCGGTTGTCGCCTAACACTAGGTAACTGTCCACTGGCACATCTATAGGGCCGAAAGAAGAGTACCCTGAAGGGTGGTGTAGGTTGTGCACCATCACCGTACGCTTAGCACCCAGTATCGACTCCTGTGCGACAGTCGCCTTGGAAGGTACTTGTGCTGCCGCTAAGGGCAAATACTCGGCCGATTTACCGTTGATAAAGAGTTGGTTGTTAAGCAGTGCGACGACATCTCCGGGAACACCAATGACTCGCTTTACCAGTAGTTTGCCATCTATTGGCGACTCGAAGGTAATGATGTCAGAGCGTTGTGGGTCAGCCCAACGAGCGACTCGTGTAAAAGTGAAAGGGATGCGCAGGTCGTAAGCAATTTTGTCCACCAAAATGCGATCACCTTCCAGTATGGAGGGAATCATCGATCCGGATGGTACGTGGTTCCAGTCGGCTATTGCCGATCGAAACACAAGCATGATTGCAACAAAAAGTACGAAGCCTCTCCATTCGCGCCAAATACGCGCTGTGGTTTCTTTCTTCACTGCTTTTACTGCTCCTTACTTTGCGGGGTAGCTGCCTCCAATGCAGCTAATTGTTGCGCGGTGGCAGGCTTTTGATGCTTCGATTTCCATTCGTCATAGGGCATGCCATAAATTTGTTGTTGAGCATTGTTTATGTCGATGTCTTGACCCAGATCGTGCGCGGCTGTTTTGTACCATTTTGATAAGCAATTTCGGCAGAAACCGGCGAGTATCATCAAGTCGATATTTTGCGTGTCTTTACGCTCGTTGAGGTGTGCAACAAGGCGACGAAACACAGCGGCTTCGATTTCGGTGGAGTGAGGATTTGTCATGTTAAAGGGCGCCTTGTTTTTTTCGGGTAAATACCCAGTTGTCCCCTTCAGAAAGGACGTTGTTGTAGCCATAGCCGTCGTAGTCAAATTGTTGTAGCGCTTTGAGGCTGGAGACACGCTTATCGATCATATAACGGGTCATGAGGCCGCGTGCTTTTTTGGCGAAGAAAGATAAAAATTTAAACTGTCCGTTTTTCCAATCTCTAAAGCTCACGTTGATGATGCGAGCATCGATAGCATCACTGTGTAGTACTTTGTAGTACTCATTGGAGGCTAAATTGATGAGTAGAGGTTGGCGTTGTTCAGCTATTGCCTGGTTGAGGGCCTGGGTAACCTTGTCCCCCCAAAAATCGTAGAGGCTGGTGCCTTTGTTTGTTTTAAGGCGTGTGCCCATTTCTAAGCGATAGGGACGGATGCGATCTAAGGGTCTCAGTAAACCATGCAGACCGCTTAAAATTCGAAGGTGTTTCTGCGCCCAAGTGTGATCGCGTTCTTTTAAAGTTTGCCCCTGCAAGCCAATGTAAACATCACCTTTAAACGCCAGGATAGCGGGTCTAGAAACTTCATTGGAAAATTCAGCTGTCCACTCGGCATATCTTCGATGATTGAGTTCCGCAAGCTTGTCACTGATTTTCATCAGGGAGGAAATTTTTGCGGGTGGGTACCTACGTAATGTTCGAATCAGTTCGGTCGACTCACGAGTAAATTGTGGCAGGCTATGTTTCTTGGTTGCCAAAGGAGACTCAAAATCGAGTGTCTTGGCTGGCGAAATGATGGCTAGCATGAATGTCTCTTCTATTAGGAACTAATGTGCTGCTGGCTAGTTTACCCCATCCCGGGTACCGTGTTCACACTATGAAAATGACCTGTAGAACGCATGTGGGCTTAGTGCGTCGTAACAATGAAGATTGCGTACACATCGACGAAAGCGGGCAGTTTGCAGTGCTTGCAGATGGCATGGGCGGACTTTTAGCCGGTGAAGAAGCCAGTGCGGTTGCTGTCTCTGCGGTGATCCAAGGCTTTGCTAAAGACCCCAGATCGGGCTTGAGTGAAATCGTGCTTGGTGCACACAGCGCGGTACAAGCGCATGCTCATCAGATGAGCTATGTCGGAAAAATGGGCACCACACTCGCAATTTGGTCGTGGCACCAGGGTGAAGCCCAGTACTGTCATGTTGGAGACTCCAGGGTGTATTCCTTCTGCCATGGAGTGCTCACGCAAATATCATGTGATCACACTGTGGCACAACGTATGGTGGATATCGGTACCATACCCAAAGAGCGCGCACATTTAGCACCAAACCAAAATGTTTTAACCCAGGCTATCGGCTTACCAGGTACCTGTAATCCAGAGTTTGGTACTACACCGCAACGGGGGCGGCTGCTGTTGTGTAGCGATGGGTTATCAGATCTGGTTAGAAAAGATGCGTTACAGGCATTGCTGGCGATCGAGGATATCGATACCTGTGCAGATGAATTGGTCATGGCAGCATTGAGTGAAGGTGGCCGAGATAACATTTCGGTTGCCTTGATTGATATTGAATAACGAAGAAGTAAGGGTAGAGAATGTAATGAGTAGAGTGTCGAGGATCGAAGCACTGCTGGGTGAAAACCTACAAATTGAAGAAGCTAATATTGAACTTCTTCATCTAGAAGTGGTGGATGAAAGCGCCAATCATAGAGGTCCGGCAGACGCACAGAGCCACTTCAAAGTGGTTTTAGTTGCACAAAAATTTAGCCACATGACACGTATCGATCGTCATCGTAGTGTCAACCAGTGTTTGCAAGGTGAGTTTGATAGCGGTATGCATGCGTTGGCCATTCATGCCTACGATGAACAACAATGGCAAAGCCGATTTGGCACCGCACCAATGAGCCCGCCTTGTCTTGGGAAGAGTCTTGGTAAGAGCTTTGGTAAGAGCCTTGGTAGCAGCATAGCAAACAGTGTGCCGGTGCCTAAGTCATGAGTGACCCACGTCGGGTGCTGGCGTTCTACAAGTTCCATACCATTGAAGACCCGAGTGCGTTATGCGAGGTGTTGCAGCGCGAGGGGATGGGTCTGAAAATCAAGGGCACTATCTTGCTGGCCCACGAAGGTATCAACGCAACAGTGGTCGCGCAGAAACATGCTCTGGTACAACTCCAGCAATTGGTTACCCAACATGTTGGCGAAGTCATATACAAATGGTCGGAATTGAATCCAGACAATTTGGGTTTTAATCGATTCAAAGTTCGCGTTAAGCCAGAGATTGTCAGTTTCGGTATTGACGATTTAGAGGTTCATCAGACCGGTGATCACGTAGATGCAGCGCAATGGCATGCGCTAATCGATGACCCCGATGTAGTCGTCATAGATACACGTAATCAATATGAAATAAATATCGGTTCATTCCCAAGTGCGGTCTCTCCTCGCACCACTAATTTCAGAGAATTTCCAGATTGGGTTGCCAAGACTCTAGACCCAGCCAAGCAAAAGAAAGTGGCGATGTTTTGTACAGGAGGTATACGTTGCGAAAAGGCCTCGGCATATATGCTTCAACAGGGTTTTGCAGAAGTGTATCAGCTGGATGGCGGCATTCTTAATTATCTTGAATGCGTTGGTGAAGAAGAAAACCGATGGCAAGGCGAGTGTTTTGTCTTTGATCAACGGGTTTCGGTGGATGCCAAATTGCAACAAGGTCGATATAAACAGTGCTTTGCTTGCCGTCATCCATTGTCTGCCCAAGACCTTGCGTCGGCCAGTTTTGAGCAGGGGGTTGCCTGCCCCCACTGTACGCAGAAGGTAGACGAAGTGCGGAAGAATCAGTTCCGTGATCGGCAACATCAAGTTGAATTGGCAGCAGCGAGAGGGCATCAACACATTGGTGAAAGCCAGGTCAAAGCATCGAGAAAGTAGACGTTTGTAGCCTGGGTTTACAGCAGGGGTTCTGTTTACAGGAGAGGTTCTAAATGGACCCACAACGCGTCGAGCAATATTGGCTGGGCTTGGGCCGTCGGATGAATGCCATCACTTTGCATCAGCTCTGCTTTGAGAGCCACCTCTTGTAGTAGGAAGGGCACTAGCACCGCACTTTTTTCCTTCGCTACGTCGGCAAATAGTTGGTCAAATGCGCGCGTGTATCGTGGACCATAGTTAGGTGGGATGCGCATCGCGGCGACGATTGGAACTGCACCTCGGGCGTTCACCAAGTCGATCATTTGGGCCAAATTATCGTGAATTTTGGGTACTGGGTAACCTCGCAACCCATCATTACCGCCTAGTTCGATGATGACAATTTCGGGTTCATGTTCGTTCAGCACACCTTCAAGGCGAGCTAATCCGCCTCCGGTAGTTTCGCCAGAAACGCTGGCATTCACGGCCTTCCAGGTGTACTCAGATTGGCTGAGCGTGAGGTTAAGTAGAGATACCCATCCCTGTTCACGTTGAATCCCGTATCCTGCGCTGATACTGTCCCCCATCACGAGTATCGTCTTCGTCGCCGAATGTTCCATATCAGCGTAAACCGTGTCAGCCCAGGCTGATTCGGTCATGACTGTTGCGGTGACAAAGAGTGCCGAACACAACAACAAGATCCTCAAAAGGACATGCGCTGAAATGTTGGGTCTATTAAAATTGTTTAAGAAGTAAGTTTGCATGAGTCGTACAGTTGTAAGTGCCAAATCTGTTGAGAAAATTGTTCCCACCGCGTCGGGTAATCTGGTCATCTTGGATGGCATTGACTTAGAAATCAATGAAGGCGAAAGCGTCGCCATTGTGGGTACATCGGGATCTGGAAAAACCACCCTCCTGGGTATCCTTGCCGGCTTAGACACCGCGACTGGCGGCCAGGTTCAATTAGTAGATGCACAACTGCACGAGTTGGATGAGGAAGCAAGGGCCCTTGTGCGTGGTAAGCATGTTGGATTTGTTTTTCAGAGCTTTCAGTTGCTCGGAAGTCTTACTGCGCTAGAAAACGTGATGCTACCGGCAGAATTACGTGGCGATCATCTTGCCCAAGAGCAGGCGTTGGAGTTATTGGATAAGGTTGGCTTGGCAGATCGCACAGACCACTATCCGCGACAGTTGTCTGGTGGTGAACAGCAACGTGTTGCCATCGCCCGCGCTTTTGCTTCACAACCTACGGTGCTGTTCGCGGATGAACCCACGGGAAATTTAGATACTCATACCGGTGAGATCATCATCGAATTGCTATTTTCGCTTAATGAAGAATTCGGTACGACTTTAGTCATGGTGACACATGATGAGCGCTTGGCTCAGCGTTGTGGCCGCATTCTACAAATTGTAGCGGGGGTGATCTCAAATGACTCGGCTACCCAAATTTCACAACAAGGAGCCGGGTCGTGAACTTAGTATTAGTCACGCGCATGGCGTTGAGAGATTTGCGCTCTGGTGAGATGGGATTACTGCTGGTGGCATTGGTGGTTGCGGTAGGTACGGTGACTTCCATTAGCTTGTTTGTTGATCGCTTACAACAAGCCTTGATGAGCGAATCTTCCACATTTCTTGCAGCAGACCGGCAAATTTCCAGTTCTCGGCCTATCCCCGATGAATTTAGTGCGCAGGCACTTGCAAGAGGTTTGCAACTATCCGAAACCATGTTATTCCCATCGATGGTTTTTGTCGGTGATACGAACCAGCTTGTGAGCGTAAAGGCAGTAGACGATGCCTACCCGTTGCGCGGTAAGCTCATCACCGCACAAGAACCTTTTGTTCGCGGTACGGTCACCCAAGCGGTGCCTGCGCTGGGCGAAGTATGGCTAGATTCAAGACTGTTTCCAGCGCTGGGCGTGACCGTGGGAGATTCTATTGAGGTTGGCCTGGCAGAGTTAACCGTGGCTCGTGTGTTGGTGGCTGAACCTGATCGGGGGGGATCCTTTTTTGACCTCGGACCACGCTTGTTGATGAACATTAAAGATGTCCCAGCAACTGAAGTGGTGCAGCCCGGTAGCAGAATCAACTATCGGTTATTGTTGGGCGGCGACGAGCCTGTGTTAGAGGAACTTAGATCGGTACTCGAGCTTGCGCCTAACTATCGTTGGGTTAGCATTCGTGAGGCAAGTCCTCGTATCGGTTCCGCATTAGATAGGGCGGAAAGCTATCTGCTGCTAGGCGGGTTGCTAGGCGTATTGCTCGCGGGAATTGCGGTAGCCCTCAGTGCACACCGGTATGCAGAGCGGCATTTTGATCATGTCGGGGTGCTTAAAACTTTGGGTGCGACGCCATCGCAAATACTATTTGGTTTCCTAAATATTCTTCTGCTGGTGGGTTGCGTCGCCATTGCAATCGGCTTGGCATTGGGTGGTCTGTTGCATCTGCTCATTGTAGAATTGTTGTCGAGTTTTATTCCGGTGGTACTGCCTAGCGCAGGTATGCGCCCTTATATCCTGGGTATCGCGACGGGTTTAATCTGTGCCTTGTCGTTTGCCATGCCAGCATTTATACATCTTAAAGATGTATCTCCTATGCGGGTAATCCGTCGAGATCTAGGCACTGCGCCAGCCAGCCAAAAGGTGGCTTGGGCGGCTGCTGTGTTTGGAAGCTTGTTCTTGTTGCTGTGGTACAGCCAAAGTTTGATGTTGACTATGTGGACCTTGTTGGGTGCCTGCGTTGTGATTGTGATTTTTGGTAGCCTAGCTTATGTGCTGCTGAAAAGTGGGCGTGTTGTGGGCATGCAAGCGGGCAGTGCTTGGAAACTCGCCTTGTCAGGGTTGCAGCGTCGTCGTAAAGAAAATGTCATGCAAATACTCGTATTTGGTATGGCCATCATGTTGTTGTTGGTACTGGTGCTATTGCGTACCGCATTGGTAACAGAATGGCGTTCCCAAGTGCCAGACAATGCACCAAACCATTTTGTGATGAATATTGCCGCGGATGAGGTCGCAGCGGTAAAGAACCTAATAGACACTGAAGCAAGTTCCGGGGATTTCCTGTATCCAATGATTCGCGGGCGCGTGGTGGCGGTTAATGGGGTCCCGTCTGAGCAGTATCAAGATCTGGTGATGGAAAATCGGTCCGAGGAAGGATCGGATCTGATGTCCGAGCGAAACCTCACTTGGTCCGCTGCCTTTCCGGAAAGTAATGAAATAGTGCAGGGTCAATGGTGGGCGAGTGATAGCCAGGCCGCTGAGGCGTCGGTAGAACTAGATTACGCCGAAGATTTCAAGCTGAAGCTAGGCGATTTGTTGAGTTTTGACATTGGCGGTCAAAAACGTGATGCGGTTCTAACAAGCATACGAAAACTAGAATGGGAGAGTATGAGTCCCAATTTTTTCATTATTTTGTCACCACCCGCTTTGCAGGATTTACCAGCGACCTACATGACGAGTTTCTATTTGGATCAATCTAAGAAAGTATTTCTAAATACGCTACTAACAAATCATCCAACCATAACCGTGATAGAAATTGATGCTCTAATTGAACAGGTGAAAAGTATTGTCGCGCGCGTGACCCAAGCGGTTGAATTGATTCTTGGCTTGGTTTTGGCCAGCGGATGCTTGGTGCTGGTCGCGAGTATTCAAGCGAGTAGAGATGCGCGCATGGCAGAACATGCGCTGGTGCGAACCTTAGGAGGGACACGCAAATTGATAGGTGGTTCATTGGCGGCCGAGTTTTTAGTATTAGGTACCTTCGCCGGTATCGTGGCCGTAGTTGGCGCTGAACTCACAGTGGCCATACTGCAAACCCAGGTGTTTGATCTAGAAATGAAACTGCATCCATGGATATGGGCGGTAGGTCCTTTGGTAGGTGCCTTGGTTATCGTAGTGGTGGGTTTGTTGGGTAGCCGTGGCTTGGTCAACAGTCCTCCTATGCTGGTTCTTCGGGGTTTAAACTAGACAACCTCTGGTTAATTACCGTCAAGGCTTTGACGCGAACTTAGACCCATCCGTGATTCCTCTCGCAATAACCTAATTTTTTCACTTTCGTACTTTCAAAAATC
>QIGT01000023.1 GCA_003230835.1 Gammaproteobacteria bacterium | reverse complement strand
GATAGCGATGGATGATGGGTTGCGTTTTGCGATCCGCGAAGGCGGCCGCACGGTGGGTGCAGGTGTTGTGGTTAAGGTGATTGAATAAGCACAAAAAGTACCGTCTAAGGAGTTGCACCTCTAGGGGCGCGTATGTATAGTTCGCGTCCCGCTTTGGGGGAGTCTGTGTGTGTGTGCAGTTTTTGTCTTGCACCCGCAGGCATAGAAGCGGGCTGAGTCGTTGGCGGAAATTTGAGAAGTCAGATCCTAGCTAAGCCGGAAAGGTGAAGTGGTTGGAGTGGATCTCTCAGCTTCTAAAAACGCGTTCTTTAATAATATCTGGAGTATGCTAGGTGGATAGCCAACGTATTCGAATACGCTTAAAAGCATTCGATCACCGTTTAATTGACGTTTCTACACAAGAAATTGTAGACACTGCCAAGCGCACTGGCGCCCAAGTAAAAGGGCCCATTCCCTTGCCGACGCGCAAGGAGCGATTCACCATACTCATCTCGCCTCACGTCAATAAAGATGCGCGTGACCAATATGAGATTAGAACGCATAAACGACTCCTAGATATTGTGGAACCTACCGAAAAAACCGTTGATGCGCTGATGAAGTTAGATTTGGCGGCAGGGGTAGAGGTACAAATTAGTTTGAATTAAAGCAACACTGGTCATCTATCAATAGAAAGACCAGCGTTTTATAGCGGTTGAAAGTAAACGAGTAGACCGAGAGACAAGGTTCCAAAAAGGAACCACGGGTAGGCACTGGCCGAGCTAGACTTTCTGCAAACACTCTTATTTAGAGTAAGTAGACGGTGTGGGCTCGCTGCGCTTATGGGACAAGGCTAAAGCGAGATAAAGAGTAAGACCAATGGCAATCGGATTGGTAGGTAGAAAGGCAGGCATGACACGAGTCTTCACGGAAGACGGCGCGTCTGTGCCCGTGACCGTTATCGAAGCAACGCCCAATCGTATTACCCAGATAAAAACGGATGCAATCGATGGCTATAGTGCCATTCAGGTGACGGCGGGTGAGGCTCGACAAAATCGAGTCAGCAAGCCTCAGGCGGGTCATTTCGCCAAAGCTAATACTGGCGCGGGTCGCGGTTTGTGGGAGTTTCGTACGCTAGAGTTAGCGCAGTTGGCGGTTGGTGGCGAACTCACTGTTGAGCAATTCTCTGCTGGTGAGAAAATTGATGTACGTGGCGTTTCTAAAGGTAAGGGTTTTGCCGGCACCATCAAACGCTGGAACTTTGCCGGACAGGATGCCACCCATGGCAACTCCATTTCGCACCGTGTACCGGGCTCTATCGGCATGTGCCAAACACCAGGTCGTGTTTTCAAAGGCAAGAAAATGTCTGGCCACATGGGTAGCGAAAACGTCACGACGCAGAATCTAGAAATCGTGCGCATCGACGTAGAGAAAGGGCTGATCTTGGTTAAAGGTGCGGTTCCTGGTGCTACGGGTGGCGATATTGAAATTCGTCCGGCAGTTAAAGGCACGGACACGATGGGTGCTATTGCTAAGGGAGACAAGTCATGAACCTTAGTTTGGCGGCCGACGGCGGTAGTGTAGAAGTGTCTGATGTGGCGTTTGCGCGCGAATTCAATGAAGCCTTGGTTCATCAAGTTGTTGTGGCGCACATGGCAGGTGCTCGTCAAGGCACGCGAGCACAGAAAAATCGCTCTGCGGTTCGTGGTGGTGGGCGTAAACCATGGCGTCAAAAAGGCACTGGTAGAGCGCGGGCGGGCACCATTCGCTCGCCTATCTGGCGTAGTGGTGGGGTTACTTTTGCCGCTAAACCGCAAGATCATTCAGCCAAAACTAACCGCAAAATGTATCGCGGTGCACTGCGTTGTATCCTCTCGGAGCTGATCCGCCAAGAACGCCTGATTGCGGTAGAATCCTTCAGTGTAGATAGCCCCAAAACAAAGTCCCTTCTCGCCCAACTCAAGAATCTAGACCTCGTCAACGTACTCATCGTTACGCAAGAGGTGGATGAAAATTTATATTTGGCATCACGCAATATTCGAAGAGTAGATGTGCGCGATGTTCAAGGTATAGATCCGGTCAGTCTCATCAGCAACGACAAGGTGCTGATCACTGTTGGGGCGTTGAAGCAACTAGAGGAGGCCCTGGCATGAACCAGGAAAGAATATATACCGTTCTAGTTGAGCCGCATATTTCTGAGAAGGTCTCTTTGCTGGGCGATAAAGTTAATCAGTACGCATTCAAAGTCACTCGCGATGCGACCAAGGCCGAAGTCGCCGAAGCGGTCGAAACTCTTTTTAAGGTAGAGGTGCGCAAGGTCACTACGGTCAATGTTAAGGGCAAGGTAAAGAAGACAGCTCGAGGCGAAACGCGCAAAAAGAATTGGAAGAAAGCTTATATCACAGTGGCGGCTGGTCAGGAAATAGATTACATGGTGGCTGACTAATGGCAGTTGTTAAAGCAAAACCAACCTCTCCGGGGCGTCGCTTTGTTGTTAAAATTGTCAACAAAGAGTTGCACAAAGGGGCACCGCATAAGCCGCTGCTCGATCGGCAAAGTAAGACCGGTGGGCGTAACAACGCAGGTCGAATCACTACTCGTCACCGTGGTGGTGGTCATAAGCAGCATTATCGCATCATCGACTGGCGTCGCAATAAAGATGGTGTGGCCAGTGTGGTGGAGCGACTAGAGTACGACCCAAACCGTACCGCCAATATTGCACTGCTGAAGTACAGCGATGGTGAGCGACGCTACATCATTGCGCCGAAAGGCGTGCACGCTGGTGATGAACTTATGAGTGGTTCAAGCGCACCGATTCGGGCTGGAAATGCAATGCAATTGCGTAACATCCCGGTAGGAAGCATCGTTCACTGTGTCGAGCTCAAGCCTGGTAAAGGTGCGCAGTTGGTTCGCAGCGCGGGTTGTTCTTGCCAGCTTGTCGCTCGAGAAGGTAATTACGCAACGTTGCGTTTACGTTCTGGTGAAATGCGTAGGGTCCTCACGGAATGTCGTGCGACTTTGGGCGAGGTAGGCAACAGCGAACACAACTTGCGTTCACTAGGTAAGGCTGGTGCTGCTCGCTGGCGTGGCCGTCGGCCCACAGTGCGTGGTGTTGCGATGAATCCGGTCGATCACCCACATGGTGGTGGCGAAGGAAAAACGTCGGGTGGCCGCCATCCTGTTTCTCCTTGGGGGTTACCAACTAAGGGATATAAAACGCGCAAAAACAAGCGTACAGACAAACTCATCGTTCGCCGTCGTAGCAAGCGGTAAGGCAGGAGACTAGATAAGTGCCAAGATCGTTATACAAGGGTCCATTTGTTGACACTCACCTAATGAAGAAGGTGGAAACAGCGGCTGCAAACAACGAGCGTCGCCCGATCAAAACCTGGTCGCGTCGTTCAATGATCGTGCCGGAAATGGTTGGCTTGACCATAGCTATCCATAACGGACGTCAGCACATACCGGTGCTGGTAAATGAAGACATGGTAGGCCACAAGCTGGGCGAATTTGCCGCGACTAGAACATATCGTGGTCATTCTGCAGACAAGAAAGCGAAGCGTTAGGAATTTATGGGAAGCGAAGATGCAAGTTAGTGCTAAAGCCAATCGGCTACGAATATCTGCGCAGAAAGTCAGGTTGGTTGTAGACCAAGTGCGAGGCAAGCCTGTGGCGGAAGCACTGGATATATTGAACTTCAGCACTAAAAAAGCAGCCCTGTTGGTGCGTAAGGTTGTTGAGTCTGCGATCGCTAACGCCGAGAACAACGAAGGTGCTGATGTCGACGAATTGCGGGTGTCAGAAATTTATGTGAACGAAGGCATGACAATGAAGCGCATTAGCCCGCGTGCTAAGGGTCGAGCTGACCGAATATTAAAAAGATCCAGTCACATTACAGTGACTGTATCGGACGTGTAGAGCTGGGTTTTCGAACACAGTTCTCGAACAAGGCGATAAAGAGAAAAATATGGGTCAAAAAGTACATCCAACTGGAATTCGGTTAGGCATTGTTAAGAGCCACACTTCCGTGTGGTATGCCGACAGGGAAACCTATGCGAACTATTTGCTCAACGATTTGGAAGTGCGACGTTATCTGCGCAAGCGATTGGCAGATGCCTCCATAAGCCGAGTAGACATTGAGCGCCCTGCACAAACAGCGCGTATCACTATCCATACTGCTCGTCCGGGTATCGTTATTGGTAAGAAAGGTGAGGATGTTGAACGTCTACGAGTTGAGTTGGCCAAGATTACGGGTACGCCCGTGCACGTCAACATCGAAGAAATTCGTAAGCCTGAATTAGATGCACTGCTGGTGGCTCAAAATGTTGCTCAACAACTAGAGCGCCGAGTGCAGTTTCGTCGGGCCATGCGCCGTGTCATTCAAAATGCCATGCGTCTGGGTGCGGAAGGCATCAAAGTCCGCGTGGCTGGTCGTCTTGGTGGTGCGGAAATTGCGCGTTCTGAGGTTTACCACGAAGGGCGTGTGCCATTGCATACGTTGCGCGCCGACATTGATTACGCAAACTTTGAAGCTAAGACCACCTACGGCATTTTGGGTATCAAAGTTTGGATCTTCAAGGGTGAAGTCATCGGTCTAGCTGGGGAGGCCTCACAGCAAGCCTAGGGTGAGCAGTCGAGTAATAGCATGTTACAGCCGAAAAGAACAAAATTTAGGAAAATGCACAAAGGGCGCAATCGCGGCCTGGCAGAGCGCGGAAGTAAAGTGAGCTTTGGCGAATTTGGCCTCAAGGCCATTGGTCGAGGTCGGATGACAGCTCGCCAGATTGAGGCGGCGCGTCGTGCTATGACTCGTCACGTTAAACGTGGTGGGAACATTTGGATACGTGTATTTCCGGACAAGCCGATCACCAAAAAGCCTTTGGAAGTTCGCCAAGGTAAAGGTAAGGGTAGTGTTGAATACTGGGTGGCGTTGATCCAACCGGGTCGAGTGCTCTATGAGATGGAAGGGGTGCCAGAGGATGTGGCTCGCGAAGCTTTCGCGCTTGCGGCGGCAAAACTGCCTTTTAAAACTGTATTTGTGAAGCGGACGGCAATGTAATGAAAGCCTCGGATCTACGTGAGAAAAACACGGAAGAGTTAAACGAAGAGTTGCTGCGATTGCGCAAGGAACAATTTTCACTGCGCATGCAATTTGCAAGCGGACAGCTTGGGCAGACGCATATGGTGACAGAAGCTCGCCGAGACATTGCTCGAGTGAAGACGCTTATCAAGGAGAAGGCTAATGGCTGAAGCAGGTTTGCAAAAAAATACAAACCCGCGGACCGTGACAGGTGTTGTTGTAAGTGACGCTATGCACAAGACGATAACCGTGCGTGTTGAGCGCCGCGTGAAGCATCCGGTTTATGGTAAGTACATGCGTAAAAGCAGCAAGGTTCATGCACACGACGAGAGAAATTCTTGCCACGTCGGTGACACCGTGACGGTGATAGAGTGCCGGCCGTTGTCCAAGACTAAAACCTGGGTGCTGAAAAGTATCGATGAGAAAGCAGGCGGAGTTTAAGGCCGATGATTCAAACAGAAACCATACTCGAGATAGCCGACAACAGCGGCGCGCGCCGAGTGCAGTGCATTAAGGTGCTGGGCGGATCCCATCGTCGTTATGCCAACATAGGTGACATCATTAAGATCACTGTCAAAGAAGCAATTCCCCGGGGGCGCGTACGTAAAGGCCAGGTGATGAACGCTGTAGTGGTTAGAACTCGTAAGGGTGTGCGCAGACCAGATGGTTCGCTAATTAAGTTTGACCACAATGCTGCGGTTTTGCTTAACCCGCAAAATCAGCCGATCGGAACACGCATATTTGGTCCGGTTACAAGAGAACTACGTACGGTAAATTTCATGCGTATTGTGTCTCTGGCACCAGAAGTTATTTGAGCGCTCCAAGTCAGGCGTTAGGTAGAAACGAATGTTAAAAATAAAGAAAGACGACGAAATAGTAGTCATCGCAGGGCGCGACAAAGGCCGTCGTGGTGATGTGCTGCGGGTGACGAAAGATGGCCGCTTGCTGGTCGCAGGTATCAATATGGTCAAGAAAAGCAAACGTGCAAATCCGAATGAGGGTGAGCGTGGAGGCATTGTTGATCAAGAAGCCCCTATCCAAATCTCTAACGTCGCCATATGGAATCACGAAGAGCAAAAGGCTGATCGGGTGAGTTTTGAAACCAAAGATGGCGACAAAATTCGAGTGTTTAGATCCAACCGCAAGGCAATTGAGGACTAGGCATGTCGAATTTGTATCAACATTATGTCACGCAGTTGCGTCCCCAACTGCAGAGCGATTTGCAGCTGAGTAACGTCATGCAAGTGCCGCGTATTGAAAAAGTTACCCTCAATATGGGGGTTGGTGGCGCGATAAGCGACAAAAAGATACTAGAGGCAGCGGTAGTCGATATGACGGCGATCGCAGGCCAAAAGCCAAAGATATGTTTGGCGCGAAAATCTGAAGCAGGATTTAAGATTCGTGAAGGTTATCCCATTGGTTGCAAAGTGACGCTGCGTCGAGAACGTATGTTCGACTTTATCGAGCGTTTGGTCGGTATCGCTATCCCTCGAATTAGAGACTTTCGCGGGCTTAATCCAAAGTCATTTGATGGCCGCGGAAACTTTAGTATGGGAATTACCGAGCAGATTGTTTTTGCAGAAATCGACTACGACAAAATAGATCGTATTCGTGGCATGGATATCTGTGTTACCACAAGTAGTGCAACCAACGAGCATGCATTGGCGTTGTTGAAAGCATTTAATTTCCCATTTAAAACCTAGAAAAGAGAAGGTTATGGCTAAAACATCGATGATCGAAAGGGAAAAGAAGCGCACCAAAGTGCACAACAAGTATGCGCAAAAACGCTTAGCCCTGAAGGCCATTATTTCAAATCGTCATTTGTCAGACGACGAACGATGGGATGCGCAGCTTAAATTGCAGCAATTGCCGCGTGATGCAAGCCCTTGTCGCCAACGGCGTCGATGCGGGTTAACGGGTCGCCCACATGGCGTATACAGAAAGTTTGGTTTGGGTCGTAACAAGCTTCGTGAAGCAGCCATGCGTGGAGACGTTCCCGGTCTCGTTAAGGCCAGTTGGTAAGGTAGGAAAAATCTATGACTATGCATGACCCTATCGCAGACCTGCTAACGCGCATACGTAATGCGCAGATGGCCAGACATGAAAATGTGAGAATGCCTAACTCGAAGATTAAGCGCAATATTTTGAAAGTGCTAGAAAGTGAAGGCTTTATAGCCGGATTTACAACGACTGACGAAATCAAATCGTCTATCGATGTGCAGCTGAAGTACCACAACGGCGCACCTGTCATTGAGGAAATTCAGCGGGTGAGTCGTCCCGGGCTGCGAATATACAAAGAAAATGGTGATTTACCCAAGGTGCGTGGCGGGTTGGGTGTGGCCATAGTGAGCACCGACAAGGGTGTTATGACAGAAAAGCGCGCACGCGCTGCCGGTATCGGCGGCGAAGTACTCTGCACTGTCTTTTAGGAGTAGACGATGTCTCGAGTAGCAAAGATTCCAGTCGTTTTACCCGCGGGCGTAGAGGTGAAGCTCGACGGCCAAACTGTTTCGGTAAAGGGCGCTAAGGGCGAGCTGAAATTAGGCGTGCATGATTCTGTAGAGATTAGTCACAGTGATGGTGCTTTGAAACTTTCAGCACGTAATGGTGACAGAGACTCTCAGGCGTTGGCCGGTACTATGCGAGCGATTGTGCAGAACATGGTGATAGGGGTTACCGATGGTTTTGAGAAGCGTCTAGAGTTGCAGGGTGTGGGTTACCGTGCTCAAGCTCAAGGTAAGAAGTTGAATTTGCAGTTGGGCTTTTCCCATCCAGTGGAATACACGCTGCCTGAAGGAGTTGATGCGCAAACGCCGAGCCAAACAGAGATTGTTGTGGCTGGCATAGATAAACAGCTGGTCGGTCAAGTCTGTGCGGAGATTCGTGCATTTAGACCGCCTGAGCCTTACAAAGGCAAAGGCGTGCGGTATCAGGGCGAATATGTGAGACGCAAAGAAGCGAAGAAGAAATAAATGAATCAAAAGAAAGTTAGCAGATTAAGAAGAGCGCGCCGCGGTCGCATGAAGATGCGTGAGTTGGGTGCAACTCGTCTAAGCGTGACGCGCACACCGCGACACATATACGCGCAAGTGATTTCGGCAGATGGGGGCCAAGTACTGGCTCAAGCGTCAACGCTAGAATCTGATTTACGCAGTGATCAAACGGGCAATGTTGCCGCGGCAGCCAAAGTGGGTGCCTTGGTTGCTGATCGAGCTAAGCAAGCTGGCGTTAAGACGGTTGCATTCGATCGGTCTGGATACAAATACCACGGTCGCATCAAGGCGTTGGCCGATGCGGCGCGTGCAGGTGGTTTGGAGTTTTAAATGGCATATTCAGAAGAAGTACGTGAAGAAGGTCTGGTCGAAAAACTGGTCCAAGTCAATCGTGTCGCAAAAGTGGTTAAGGGCGGTCGAATATTCGGTTTCACTGCGCTTACCGTGGTCGGCGATGGCAATGGACGAGTAGGCTTTGGGCGTGGCACAGCGCGCGAAGTACCGCTGGCCATTCAAAAGGCGATGGAAGCTGCACGACGTAACATGGTCGATGTCGACTTGAACGGCAATACCATTTGGTATGCCACCACAGGTCGCCATGGGGCTTCGAAAGTTTATATGCAACCAGCATCTGAAGGTACCGGTGTCATTGCCGGAGGCACTATGAGGGCCTTACTTGAGGCGGCTGGAGTGCACAATGTTTTGGCTAAATGTTATGGCTCGACTAATCCTGTGAACGTGGTTAATGCCACATTCAAGGCGTTAACCAGCATTAAGTCGCCGCAGCAGGTTGCCGAAAAACGCGGTTTGCCTGTAGAAGATGTGATTGCGAACTAATAAGAGCAAGTCATGAGTGACAAGATAATTAAAGTAACACTGACAAAAAGCCCAATTAGGCGTCTAAAGGCCCACAAAGCCTGTGTTAGAGGGCTGGGTTTGCGTCGCATTGGCCATACGGTTGAACTAGAAGATACACCTTCTGTTCGCGGCATGATCAATCGCATCTACTACATGGTGCGGGTAGAGGGAGAGGCGTGATGCGCTTAAACGATTTACACCCTAGTGCAGGGAGCAAAAAAGCCAAACGACGCGTAGGTCGTGGCCCTGGTTCAGGTTGGGGTAAGACCGCTACGCGTGGCCAAAAGGGTCAGAAGTCTCGTACTGGCGGCGGCGTACGCCCAGGATTTGAAGGCGGCCAGATGCCTCTGCAAATTCGAATTCCTAAATTTGGTTTTAGATCTCGCATCGCTCTGGTGACTTCCGAAGTGCGAACCAGCGAGCTTGCGAAAGTCGACGGCGACATCATTACCTTGGAATCACTCAAGGCGGCGAACATCATTCGTAAAGATATGAAGCGCGCCCGTATCATGCTCAGTGGTGATGTACAGGGTTCTGTAAAAATTGAAGGCGCAGATATCAAAGTAACCAAAGATATCAAAGTAACCAAGGGTGCACAAGCAGCAATTGAAGCTGCGGGTGGCTCGGTAGCGTCTTAATGTCTCGTAACACAACAGATATGGGGAACCAACTCGCGGGGAATCAGGCAGGTATTGCTGAACTCCGTAGTCGCTTGCTGTTTGTGTTTATATCATTGTTAATTTACCGCATTGGTACCCACATCCCTGTGCCTGGAATTGATCCTATTCAGTTGCAGCAGATATTCGGGCAAAACCAAGGTGGAATCCTAGAGCTGTTCAATATGTTCTCGGGCGGTGCTTGGGAGCGCATGAGTATCCTAGCCTTAGGCGTCATACCCTACATCACCGCTAGTATCATCATGAACCTCATGACCATGATGTACC
>QIGT01000042.1 GCA_003230835.1 Gammaproteobacteria bacterium | reverse complement strand
CATGGAGTCGAAGTTCGGCGCTGTACAAATGGACGAGTTGTGGGATTTTGACCAGGCTAAGACACTGGTTCTGTTTTGCAACGGTATGTGGTGTGGTCAGTCACCACGTAATATTCGTACGCTGCTGCGTTACGGGTTTCCAGCACAAAAGATCAAATGGTACCGCGGCGGCATGCAAACCTGGGAGGTTTTGGGTTTGACCACCGTTGCTGGTGGTCCACCCGATTATTAAACACGTTGTGCTTACATCGTGTTACTAAAAGCCAGTCGACTCTTTGTCTGCTACTGCAATAGGCTGGTTGATCCAGCTTTGCGCAAGCATCGCAAGCACCATTGGCACCGCAAAGAAGGTAAACATAAAAGTGGTGCTCACCCCCTCCTGCAACATTAGGCCAGCAGCGAAAGGGGCAATGACTGCACCGAAACGGCCAATACCAATGGCCCATCCCATGCCGGTTGTACGCAGCTCGGTTGCGTAAAGTGAGGGTGTCATCGCGTATAGACCGACCATTGAGCCGTACAGAAAAAACCCTAAAACTATTGCTATCGAGAATGCTGTCAGTAGTTGCCCGCTGAACATGCCAAACAAAACCATCAACAAACTGGTGGCGACCATGTACGTGCCGACGAGTCGCTGTAGACCTATGCGCGCTGCTATATAGCCGAGCAATAGGCTACCGATGATGCCACCAAAGCTCAATATTACCGACCCTGAGATGCCTTGTTCGGTGGAGAGCCCTGCCTCAACCAACAATTTGGGGGTCCAACTGAGTACAAAATAGAAGCTGAACATCACCATAAAAAACGATGTCCAAATCAGCAGCGTACGTTGTCGTAGACTAACGGATAGCAACCGGGCAACACCGATCAAAGGTTGTTCCTTAACCTTTGTCTGCGCGGGCAATTGCTCAATAGGTTGCTGATCTAGATTGACCAAAATTGAGTTGATTTGTTTCAATGTATTCTTCGGCCGTTTGGTAACCAGAAAATCTAGCGATTCGGGGAGTCGCCGATAAACCAACGGAATCATAAGACCAGACAAGATAGCGCCGAACAAGAATGCGGACCGCCAACCGAAGGTAGAAAGGAGAATCACAACGATACTGCCCCCAATTACCGCACCGATTGGGTAGCCAGACTGAAAAATACTAATTGCTAGGCTGCGATACTTCTCCGATGAGTACTCAGCCACCAGAATATTCATACTCGCTAACAAGCTACCAATGCCTACACCGGTGAAGAGTCGGGCGATGATGAGTTGCCAGACATTCTGAGTAAAAGCTGAGGCTGCCATACCGATGGTGATGATGAATAGCCCAATTAAGATCATCTGGCGCCGTCCGATGCGATCAGCATAAGGTGCCAAAAACAACGAACCACCGGCCATACCAAACAATCCCGCACTGAGTAATAATCCCAGGGAGCTATAGGGGATGGCCCAGTCGGCCGCGATGCTTTGCGCCGTAAAAGCAACAACCAGTACGTCAAAGCCGTCCAGCATATTGATGGCAACGCATATAGCAATGATCTGAAACTGATAAGATGACATTGGGTTTTCGGTGATATGTTTCTGGATCGCATGGCTCATAGTTCAATTCCTGGTGGGCACTTTGAGAATTTGTCGGGCTGGGTGCCAGTATGCCGTGCAAATCCGTCAGTGGCCATTCTATGGCAGCACGATTGTAACAAGGTGCCGCATCCACTAACGTTATGATTACAATCGCGCTATGATGACAGCTAATTTTTATTGTGTCATTCATTGGTGATCATCTTCGCCACCATGCCCAAGCGCTCCAACTCATGCCCAAGCAACCCAACTAGAGAGGTAACAAATGGACAACTCAGAATCAGATAGCTCAGCGTTACAAGCTGTTGCGGGTAACGGCCTACTGCATCGGCGTATATTTCTAACCCGAGGGGCTGCATTGCTGGGCGCCACCGGTTTGGGGTTGTTGACGCCTAAGTTAGCTACAGCTCAGACGTTACCAGAGTTGAGTAATGTGCCCGGTGCCGCATTGAGTGAATACGGCACCCGTTCGGTGTTTGAAGACAGCGTCAAGCGCAACAACATACTTTCCTACCCAGGCACTACCGGCAGCGGAGGTTCTTGGACACCTCTGGAAAGTCTCGAAGGCATCATTACACCCAGCGCGTTGCACTTTGAACGTCATCACAGTGGCATTCCTGCGATCAACCCAGACACACACCAGCTGCTCATTCATGGGTTGGTAAAACGACCATTGCTGTTCAGCATGGATGCTTTGTGTCGCTATCCCATGGTATCGCGTATTCAATTTATTGAGTGTTCGGGTAACAGTCGGGTGGGTTGGGCGCCTGAGCCGGTGCAAAAATCAAGTGGCGGCCTGCACGGGCTCCTTTCCTGTAGCGAGTGGACCGGTGTGCCGTTGTCCATCTTGTTAGACGAAGCGGGTGTTGATCCCAAGGCGAATTGGATATTAGCAGAAGGAGCCGATTCTGCAGCGATGACTCGCAGTGTACCGTTGGCCAAGGCAATGGACGATACGTTGATTGCGGTCTATCAAAATGGTGAAAAGTTACGACCGTCTAACGGTTATCCAATACGATTATTCTTGCCAGGTTACGAAGGCAACGCCAGTGTAAAATGGCTGCGGCGGATTAAGGTCACTGCTGGTCCAACCATGACTAGGGATGAGACTGCTGAATACACTGACACACGCCCAGACGGCTCCTCATTGATGTTCACCTTTCCTATGGAAGTGAAGTCGATTATCACCGCGCCTTCGTTGGGGCGTCCCATGCAGGGCGCGGGGCTTTACGAGATTTCAGGCCTCGCATGGTCTGGCGCAGGAAAGATTGCACGGGTTGATGTCTCTGTCGATGGAGGTCGGACATGGGGTCAAGCCGCTTTGTCTGAACCTGTGCTTGATAAGGCTTTTACGCGTTTTCGTGCCGCTTGGCGATGGAATGGTGGGCCGGCGATTATCATGAGTCGTGCGATTGATGAATCTGGTGCTGTGCAACCCAGCAGAGAGCAGTTTATTGCGAGCAAAGGACTAAAACGCGACTACCACTACAACGCAATCCAGAATTGGAAGGTAGCGCCCAACGGTAAGGTATCTAACGTCTATGCTTAAATATTTAATTCTGTTTGGTATGTTTGGTTTGGCCTTGCTGCTGCTACCCGTTACTCAGGCTGACGAGGGCCCCGATCTTGGTCCTAACCTTGGTAAAGAAGCGACGCCGGAGCAGATAGCAACCTGGGATATCAGTATTGCGCCCGACGGTGAGGGCTTGCCAAATGGTTCTGGAACAGCCATCGAAGGCAAGGTGGTCTATGCGATTAGCTGTCTTTCCTGCCATGGCCGGGAGGGGTCAGGAAGCCTAAACAATCGCCTTGTTGGTGGCCACGGTTCAATGAGTGGTTCAACCCCTATTAAAACGGTAGGTAGTTATTGGCCTTATGCCACCACTGTATTTGATTATATTCGTCGCGCGATGCCTTATAACCTTTCAGGCACACTCACAAATGAAGAGACGTATGCGGTGACAGCCTACCTGTTATTTTTGAACGGCATCATCGATGAAGACGAAATAATGGACGCCCAAACTTTGCCCCAAGTGCAGATGCCGAACCGCGGCAATTTTGTATTAGCCTATCCCGACAACCCGGATCCTTGACTAAGGTATGCATCCCCCAACACCACCTCGCAAGACCGGCTACTAAGTCGCCTATGGCGCGTGGCGGTTGCAGCCACTTTGAGATTGCGCCCAGAGGTCTATAGTAGGGAAGGTTGAGAGCGAGCAGAGTGGCTTACATGGCTGACAAAAAAGTGCCAGTATTTGCGCGATTAGTGAATTCCTTTCCTGCTTTTGAAACGTATATTGTCATTGTGTCCGCGTTCTAGCTTCAAGAAAAATTTGCAGGATGTTTCCATTGCCATAACCCCACTTAGTATCAAATGGCTTCCCTTTCCTGACGCAACCGTAACCCTTGCTGGTGACCATGTCTTGCCGTATTGCTAGGCATGTCTTGGCTGTTTCGGTGTTGGCTAGCCTGCTGTCAGTTACGGCCTGCTCCGACGTGGCGCCACCCGCGCCTCAGAGTATTGAAGTCGCAGTGGCACTGCAAATTGAAGCGCAAATGTCATCGCAAAATCGGTGGCCAATTATTATTTTTGTTTCCCTTAGCAGTTGTGAATTTTGCCACCAGCTGCGACAGCAAGTGCTACAGCCAATGACAGCAGCAGGTGACTTACAACACCGGGCAATTTTGCGGGAAGTTAGCTTGGATGATGATTTCCAACTCAAAGATTTTGTTGGTCAGCGCGTCAGTGGCCGGGAGTTTTCCGCCCGTTATAAGGTCTCAGTGACACCGACGTTGTTGTTTCTTGATGCCAACGGGGTTGAAGTAAGCAAAAGGATCGTTGGCATACGAGATATAGATTATTATGAATTCTACCTCGACAGAGCCATTACTGCGGCCACCACACAAATTATTCAGGGTTGATGATTATGTTTATGAAATTTTTGCCAATGAAGCTTGTTTTAGTGCTGCTGCTGGGTTCGTTGTCTAGTCCACCGGTGATTGCTGAAGATCAATCGATGACTGTTCCGATTAAGCGGCTGAAATTAGAAACCGCATTGCAAATAGCCCAGGCGACAATTGAGCAATGTCGAAAAGAAGGTGTGCAGATTGCCGTGACGGTTGTCGATAGAGGTGGGCATGCACAGGTAGTTTTGCGGGACGTGTTGGCGATGGACATTACTTTGCCTGTTAGCAAGCAAAAGGCTCATACTGCTATGGTATTTAACACACCTTTATCGCAACTCAAGGGTCGGTTTACCGGGTCCTATGAGGTCGCGAAGTTGGATGGTTTGATTTTGAGTGCGGGTGGCATTCCGATTAACATAGGCGGTAGTATTCTTGGTGGCATTGGCGTGAGTGGTGCCCCGTCGGGAGAATTGGATGAGAAATGTGCTATGGCGGGTTTAGATGCAGTGCGCGACGATCTCGAAATGGAATAATTTCCCTAGGTATGATAGACAACACCAGCGCAGCGCTGATAAAGGCATCGTAGCTGCCATTGATCGATAATTTTATACGCCACATACAGAAACAAATGCAGGACACTTTATGACCAAGTATATGGTTCCACTTCTTTTGCTGCTGATAGCATCGCCTGACTTAGGTTGGGCAGCGTCGGCTGACAGTAGTGGTGCTGCCGACAAGATGGAGCGAGGTAAAGAGCTCACATTTGCACGCGGTAAAGGCAATTGTTTGGCTTGCCATTATGTTGCTGGTGGAGAAATGGCCGGCAACATTGCCCCGCCACTGGTCATGATGAAAGTTCGCTATCCAGATCGCATGAAACTTAGGGCGCAAATATGGGATGCGTCGACGCTCATTTCAACAACAACAATGCCGCCTTTCGGTCGGCATAAAATTTTGACAGAAGAAGAAATCGATCTTGTGGTCGACTTTGTCCTCACCCTTTAACCGGAGTTTATCTAATGAAAATTGATCGAAGGTTTTTTATTCGTAAGGTGCTGGCAGTTGGGGTGTTGCTGGCGCTGCCAAGAATTTTGTTCGCCGCGCGACCCGACAAGGCATTTGCAGCAACTGATGGCGATGAAGCAATGGCTACTTTGTTTGGTGAGACGCCAGTAGCGAGTGATCGTGTGGTTTTAAAAATACCAGAGATAGCGGAAAATGGTGCTGTGGTGCCGGTAACAATCAGCACAGATCTAGAAAACGTCGAATCTATTAGCGTAGTGGTTGCAAAAAACCCAACGCCACTGGCGGCTTCTTTTGCACTCGGGCCAAGATCAGTAGCCAATGTTTCAGTGCGCATCAAGATGGGTGAGAGCTCACAGGTACTCGCTGTTGTCAAAGCGGGCGGCAAGCACTACAGCACATCAAAAGACGTCAAAGTTACCATCGGCGGCTGCGGTGGTTAGTTGTGGTGGTTGGTTGCGGTGGTTAAATAGAGATAGGAGTCAGACATTATGGGTAAACCCATCAAAATTAGAGCCAAGATGAAGGGTGACATTGCAGAAGTGAAAGCATTGATGCCCCATGAGATGGAGGCAGGATTTCGGCGCGACCCGGCAACTAACGAGCGGGTGCCTGCACACTACATTACCGACGTTGTTGCGGAACACAACGGCGACGTTGTATTTACTGCCTATTGGGGACCGGCAGTTTCCAAAAACCCGTTTGTGTCTTTTTCGTTTCTGGGCGCCGCGGTAGGAGACACGATTAATCTGCACTGGAAGGACAACAAAGGTGATTCAAGTGCTACCGAAGCTGTTTTTAAGTAGACGTGCACACGTACAAAGGTGTGGGATGAAGTGTCAGCGTAGCTTGTATCTGGGAGTGTGTAAGTGATTAAAGTGTTTGTCATCATACTAGTTGCTACTGGCCTTTTGGCGACACAGCCCGTTTCGGCAGGGCCGGAAAGAGATCTTCAGGCCATGCAGGATTTTTACCAAAAACGGTTTCCTAATGTGGCGCCGGAAGAGTTTGCTAACGGACTGTACGCTTTTGATGAGGGTGCTCGTGAGCAGTGGCTCGAACTGGAAGATTTCCCCCCCTATGAAATAGCTGTCGAGGAGGGTGAGGGGTACTTCAACACGCCATTTGCGAATGGTAATTCCTATGCCGATTGTTTCGAAAATAACGGTCTGAGCATTAAGCAAAATTATCCCTATTTCGACAGCGACACCAGCAAGGTGGTTACGCTTGAGTTGGCCATCAACCAGTGTCGCGAGGAAAATGGTGAACAGCCTTTACCCTATCTGCGAGGAGAGTTGACGGCAATTTCTGCCTACATGGCGTATACCTCTCGCGGAAATACCATCAATGTACAGGTTCCTAACGACAACCCGAAGGCTCTAGCCGCTTATGAAGCCGGCAAGCAATTTTATTATTCGCGTCGTGGCCAGTTAAATTTCGCTTGCAGCAGTTGTCATGTGCAGGTGGTAGGCTTGTCACTTCGTGCAGACCCTATCAGTACAACCGTGGGACAAGTGACTCATTTCCCAGCCTATCGCACCGTTTGGGGAGAGATCGTGACCCTACACCGGCGCTTTGTGGAGTGTAATGCCCAGGTTCGGGCCAGGCCGTTTGAATCACAAAGTGACGAATATAGAAATCTCGAATATTTCCTCACCTACATGAGCAATGGGTTTGAGCTCAACGGACCATCATCACGCCGTTAGGGCTGGGAGCGTAACTATGAAACGGACATACTTAATTTTGCTGATGCTCTTGATCGGTGCCTGTGGTCAATCGGCGGAGCGTGAGTACGAGCTGGCGCCCAATAAACCCGAACCGTTGTCAGCGATAACAGATGAACTAACGCCAAGCGCTTCTTACCAAGAGGCGTATGCAGCCGCGGTTGTGGCGATTGACGCTGCCGCGAGTAAGGGCCACGCGTGGAGTACCTCAGATAGCTTACTGAAACAAGCGCAAACGGCGGCTGTTGATGGCAATGAAGAGCGTGCAATTCAACTCGCAGACCAAGCACGGGTGCAGGGGGAGTTGGCAGCCCAGCAGGCAGATACTGAAGTAGCCGCTTGGCAAGAGAAGGTTCTGTAGGTAGGTGCGGTACTTGAATATAAGAGTAGTAAGAGTAGCCACCTTGAAGATTGGGGTGTTGGTTGTCTTTCTTTTGGCGTCGCTGTCTCCGGCAATTGCGCACGCATCGGACGATTTAAAGCCGTTTGCTCAGGTTCATGTGGTTTTACAACTCAGCGACCAGCAGCGTGAGTCAGTGGTGCTCGATGTAGCCAACAATTTAATCAAACACTATGGCGGGCCCGATAACATTGACATAGAAATAGTGGCATTTGGTGAAGGCGTACGCTTGCTATTTTCCGGCAGCCACTACGAGTCACGTATCTCAAGTCTGGTTGAAAATGGCGTACGTTTTTATGTGTGTGAAAACACGTTAGACACGATGGAACTCAGCACTGGTAGTCGGGCAAAACTGTTCGAACACGCAATTCCCGTGCGCACCGGTGTGGCCCGAATTTTAGAGCAGGTCAGTGCTGGCTATGTGCTGGTGCGTCCGTAGTTCTATTCGAACTCCATTTGCCCGAATACGTAACCCGCATTCCTACTCGCCAGTTCCTTAAAGGTATCGAGGTGTGAGAAACGGGATTGATCAATTTCGTAGGCGGCCTGCAAGTCTTCACCGGCGTCAAGTAAGTTCGTGACTTCGGCTCGAATAAATAGTAGATAGTCTTTGGTATACCGGCGCACCTGATCCATGTTGGTGGGATGGCCGTGTCCAGGGATGACGTACAGGGCTTTAAGTGCTTCAAATCGTTCCCAGCTCTCAAGCCAGTTTGCGGTGTTCGAATATTCACCGAGCGGCAGCAACCGTTTGTGAAATGCCATGTCTCCCGCAATGACTAGCCTTTCATTCGGTAGCCACACAACTGTATCACCGGATGCGTGGGAGTGTCCCAGCCATAGGACCTCGATATGCATTGTACCGAATTCAAGTACCCGCTTATGAGTAAATGTTTCGGAGGGTAATACAACGTGGGATTTGTCTGCTTTTTCTCGAACAATGCGTTTTAGTTGCGCCAGCGAGCCATGGCCGGTTTGTTTGAACGTATCCTTAGCGTCGAGGTGAGCGAGAACCGGAATACCAAGGTCACGCCAGTAGCCATTGCCGAGCATGGCATGACCCTGCTCGTTTTCATTGATAACAAGCCGCACTGGTTGGTCGGTAATTTCTTCTATTTCCCGGTGCAAAGCCTCGGCGAGAAGATAACTGCCGCTGTTGACCACCACCACGCCATCGCCGGTTATCATGAAAGAGTAGTTGTTGTTGTGACCGGAGTTTTCGTAGGTTGGTGGCGCGGTGGCGCCAATAGAGGACCATACGTTTGGAATCACTTCAATCGGTTTTGAATAAAGAATCGAGGCCGGATATTGGTCTGCTATGGACTGATCGGAAAGTGCCGCCGTGCTTGCGAACACAAGGTACAGGAGTATCGCATTGGCGAGGGTGGACAACAAAACACTGCGTTTTCTAAACATGTAGCTCCGTCAAGGTTCGCAACTAGGGAGTTTATAATAGTAAGCGTCGGTCACCTTAAAGTCATCCACATTGCTAGACCTATGATTGCTAGACTGATGAATGTTATTCGCCTAGGTATCGACAGGCTAACGTATTCTATCTAGGGTGTTGTAATATATGTACTTATGGACAAAGATGTTACTAGAAAAACACCCAGGGAAAGACTTATGGACAGGCTAGACAAAGACGGTACTCGTTTACCCATTAAGATCGACAGCACATCCAACGGCGAATACGAACCTATTCCTATTTCAGAACTTAATCAGCAAGCAAACGAGTTGGCCCTGCAACACGCAGAGCAAAACGCCAAACGGCGCGGCCAACCTCGGCGTAAATTTTTGGTTTCAAGCTGTGGTGCTGCAACGACCCTATTGGCGTTCAATCAGGCCAATGCCTTTGCTAATAAGCGCGGCGGCTCTTTTGTTGTGCGTGCAGAAAGTGCGCTGGATACTGCTTCTGCTGCCGCCCAGATAGAAGGTGATGAGTTCATTTTAGATGTGCAGGGTCATTATGTTAATCCTCAGGGCGATTGGCTAAGCCGCATACCTCCCGCTGCGAGACCCTTTGCTAATATGCCGAAAGTAACCAGTGCGGCGAGCGAGACAAGTGATAAT
>QIGT01000253.1 GCA_003230835.1 Gammaproteobacteria bacterium | reverse complement strand
ATCCAAGTACTGCTCTAAAAATAGCGGTTCATCTTGGGCAACACGAAAGCCACATAGTGATTTTACCTGCTCGCCTTGCATCAGAGCCATATAAGCATTAACTGACGAAACATCTCAACGAACTCAAACGCAGAAACTTACTCCGGATTGCAGTCCGCACATCTTGCCGGATCGTGGCTGCTTATACATATCCTGGAAACGCTGCTACCCATATTCAGCGCTTCCGAAACTTCGTTGCGCTGGGTGGTTATGCCTCGCTATAGGGTTCGTGCCAGCACTGATCGCGTCCTGGCTATTCGAAGTCACAGCAGACGGCATCCAAAGGGACGAAGACGTGTCACGGTCTTCGGCTCACGGCGGGCACAATGCCAAAACCATGGACCGGGCGATAATCATTACACTGACGCTTGCACTGGCCTATTTCGCAGTCGGAAAATTCATTCTGGAGCATGACCGGGATGCAACCCGTGAGCGAACGGTTGCTGAACAAGCGCGGGACAACCCGTTAATTGACGCCGATGGCGACCGACCCATCGCGGTTTTGCCACTCGCCAACATGAGTTCCAGTCCTGGGTAAACCGAGTAAGAGGCACTAGTGGGCAACTTTCCTCAGTACGCCAATGTTCATGGCCGTCATAATGATGGACAGAAAAATATTAATAATGGACAGCAGCACCCACGGCGCATAATCAACAGTTGACACGCCAAGCGCAGCACTAAAAAATGCGCCCGTCGTGGTCCAGGGAATGAGCGCTGCACTGAGGGTCGCGCCCTCTTCAACGCAGCGCGACAGCATCGATGGCTGCAGATCGTTTTCTTTAAAAGCGCGTTTATAGATTTGTGCACCGAATATGACCGCCAGGTAATTCTCACCCATGCTCATATTCGCCACCACACCCGTTGTTATTGTCGATGCAACCAACTGAGTTGTGTTTTTGATCTTGCTAATGAGTGCCTGCATGAGGACGGTCAGAAAACCCGCACCGTTCAGAATACCCCCAAGCGCAAGTGCGATCAGGGCAAGTGACAGTGTCCACATCATACTTTGCAGCCCACCTCGGCTAAGCAGGGAATCGACACTTTCATAGCCGCTATTCGACGTAAAGCCATTCTGCAAGCTGTAGAGAACATCGACGACGGCTCGTTCCTGAAAGGTTACCGCGATAACAATGGCGACCGCAGTGCCAGCAAGCATACTCACTTCGGCGGCAATTCCACCGAAACTCATGGCAAGAATTACGATTAGCGGAAGAAACACCACCGGATGAATAGCGAATTGCTCTTCGAGCGGTATCCTCATTGCATTCACGTCATCCAGACTCAGCGTTGCACCAGCATAGCGAATGCTAAGCACCCAAAAGATGGCGAGCGTAATCAAAAAGGCGGGGCCTGTCGTAATAAACATCGCTTTTATATGCTTGTCTATCTCAGCGCCAGATGCTGTTGCTGCGAGAATGGTGGTATCCGACAACGGTGACATTTTGTCACCAAACAATGCACCCGATATGACACTTCCGGCAACCATCGGGCCCGGCAAACCCAGAATGCCACCGAGCACGACAAGTACTACGCCTGCTGTAGCAACCGTGCCCCACGACGTACCGGTTGCAACTGACATGAAACTGCAAAGAAGCATACACGCTGGCAGGAACCAGCGAGGATCCACGACACCAAGCGCATAGACAATGATGCCGGCAATAGTGCCACTCTCAATCAGTGCGGCGATAACAATGCCGATCAGCATAAAGATGTAAATGGCGCCGATCGCTGTGGCGACACCATCACTCATGAGTGCTTTCGTATCCTTGAAACGGTAGCCCAGAAAAGCCGCGTTGGCCGAGGCCCAAATGAGAGCCACGATCAATGCCAGGTGCAGTTCGATTTTGAGAATGAATACACTGGCAATGATGATAGCCAGGACACCGACACAACAAATCAGCGATGCCTTAAACCCGGGGACCAGATAGTCGTTCAAAATACAGGCCTTTGCATCACTACCGGGCAGCCATTGGGGATCTCGATCTCATTCGGATGTCGAAAGTGATACAGGTGTATTGGTGAAGTCATTCTAGCTATCCGACGCCGACTGCCGCTCTCTTTCTATTAGTTGCTGGAGCAAATGGCGAAACCGAATTGCGCCGGCATCGATTGCCAGGTTTATGTGCCTGCTCGACTGCCCTGCAACTCCAATGTGCACTGCCTCAAGAATTTCTTTATCCTCTAAAAATGCCGTTCTCGCCCCTTCTAAAATTTGCTTGGTCACATTCTCGTCATCAGGGTCAGTATTTCGTTGCTGCATCCAGAAATAGCGCGTGCTGTTTTGATCGATCGGCGTCAACAGGTTGTACGAAATCATCTCGTAAGTCTGCTCAGTACGCTGCCACTCAGGGCCGCCGGTACCTGCTGGACAATAAACGGACATATTGACTGCAACCGATGGAAATCGAACTTCATAGTGTTGCAACCGATCGCATTTTCCGCTGAACTTCAGCAACGGCTGATAGAATGGTGGTGGTTCGCAATCATAGATCCATCGGGCTACCACCAAACCGTCGTCGTGTTCCTGCATTTCCAATGGCGCATCTTCCGTCCCGTCTGCAGCGAATGAAGTTTGATGAACCCAGGCGACATGTGACGGATCCAGCAGGTTATCTGCCAGGTAGAGATAGTTGCACTGACACACCATCGAAGCACCGCTGGTAATATGCCATGCAGGATCATCATAGTGATCAATCGCCAGGAGCTTTGTCTCATCAGCGCTACCGATATCGCCCATCCACACCCACAAAAGACCATACCTGTCGATTGTCGGATAATGTCGTACGCAGGCTGTTGGCGAAATCCGTTCCTGAGTCGGTGCTCTAACGCAGCCGCCTGATGTATCAAACGTCAGGCCGTGATAACCACACTCGACGTTATCCCCTCTCAGGCGCCCTTTCGACAGTGGAAGCTTGCGATGCGGGCAAGCGTCTTCCAACGCAACCGGCGTGCCACCTTGCGTGCGATAAAACACAAGATTGGTACTAAGCAGGCGAATTGCCGTGAGTTCGCGTTGCACAGAATCAGAGAGTGCTGCAACATACCAGGCGTTCTGCAAAAATTCGCTGGAATTCGCACCAACGCTTTGATCAGTCGTAGTAACCAATCGCGTCCCCTTCCGTCGTTACGCCCAATCCATTGAGCAGGCGGTTTGAATAGTTGAAATAGGCCACGACCTGATTAACTTCGAGTATTTCTCCATCGCTGCATCCAAATTCGCGCAGTTTCTGAATATCCTGAAATTCCATTTCCGCAATTTGTAAAGTCAATTTTTCCGCGTACCTGAGTAAGGCCAGATACATACCCTCAAACACCGACTCCGGCCTGCCGTCTTGTAGCGCCGCGAGAATCTTATCTGCACGATCTTCATCATTTATCAACCGCCTTGCGTTGGTGTAGTGATGCGTCAAGCTGTACTCGCATTCGTTCTTGATACTCGTGTAAGACGCAATGACCTCCAAAAACCACAAAGGCAGCGTAATATCGGCATGATGAAGAACACTCTTATACAACGCCACGTGACCCTGCATTGTATGTGGCCGCAAAGAGTGCACTTTCATGACATTGTCGACAGTTCCGTGCGGCGTCTTTGCGTCATCGTACATTTCTCTAAGTACGCCAGTCGCCTCTTCTTCCCGAATCATTTTTATCCAGGCCGTCATAGTGGCTGATCATATTGAAGTGACGGCTCGCGGGACAATATCCTGCTCACCATGGGCTTGAATGCATCAAGCGGCAATATTTCTTCGTCATAACTAATGGTGTTCTGGTCATACTTCGCCACAAACTCGGCAGTCCATTCAAAATGGGGATGACCGCGCCACCGATCGCGAGCATGCCGATCACATCCCTGCAAATTGTGGCAGTGGAACTGCTGAAACACGGCGTGATGCACGAGCATCCAGTGATTTCGTTCCGAAACATATGGCCGCATCAGCGCGGCGGCAAACTCGCCATGCGTTTCGTTGCAGGTTATGAAACCGATGTCGTGTAGCAGACCAACGACGACATCTTCCTCAGTGCAATCTGCCCGTAACATTCGCGTGGCGGTTTGCAGGCAGTGATAATAGTTGTTGATGGTGTAAATATAGCTGAGATCGTCTTTTTGACACTCCAACATGCGCAAAACCTGATCGCATTTATTTTGCTCAAAGTACTGCTGCCGTTGCGACGACCAGATTGCCCAATCCGCGGCATCGTACTCATCGAGGGTTCGCTTCTTCACGTACTGCCAATCCTCATCGGCAAGTGGTACGGGCTGCAAGTTAATCCGCTTTTCTTCCACCACACACATATCCTTATGTCCCTCGATTTGAGGGCCTATTGTCAGGCACAACGCGGAGAAAGAAAACCTGACATGTGAATTACCCTCATTCTTCTAAATATTTGTCGGACGCTATCCGCAATGCTTACGACATACATGGGACTGCTGACATTGAGAAGAATCCAGAGCTGTTGCAGCCCCGGGTGACACAAGCTTGCATCGCGTCCCAGATTTCGATCATCATTCGCCTGATTTCGCTTTCATCCCGCCACACCTTCTCGTTCTGCAGCATCAGCTCGCTTATGGAGGCTTTCTGCGTAGCGCATATGCTGAGCAGTTCTTCGCCGCTTTCGAAAGGGAAGGGCAGCTCTTTCTTTGACTCCGTGATGACCGGGCCATCCGTCTTGTTCTCGTTGACGACGAAACCGCCACCTACGGAATAGTAAATTCGCGCCAAGAGCGACGAACCGCATTCCATTGGGGTGGCCGGGCAAAGACTCCCGTTTTTCGAACAGAAGATCGTCTCGATAATGAAAAGTGACGGGATACTTGCCGAGCAATGACAGTGCTTCCTGCTCTCTGATCGCGGTCATTCTGCGGTCGATAGAATCGACGTCGACGGTCTCAGGGTGTTCGCCTTCCAGCCCCAGGAGTACTGCCTTGTCGGAGCCGTGTCCACGGCCCGTAGCATCCAATGAGCCGTAAAGATGAACCTTGATCCGCGCCACATTCGCGAGCAATTCATTGTCTTCAAGTCTTGAAACAAAAGTATTGGCGGCCCGCATCGGGCCGATCATGTGGGAACTGGATGGTCCAATGCCTATGGTGAAGAGGTCGAAAACGCTAATAGACATTTCAGTTAGATCCAGAAAGAAAAGTATATGTACATGGTTGCCACCAATCCGAGCACGACACCCGTTGCAATGACATCTTTTCGATCCCAGCTGGCTCGAACAAGTTCGCGGTCAATTGATGAGTAAGTGAGACCGCGAATCTGGTCCCGATCGGGACCTGCAGATGTGTAAGACATAGCAACGATAATCGCACTGCAAATCAGGAAAAGTACGCCCGAGAAATAGAGAAAGTTGAAATCGCCGATGGCCGCAAGAAAAGATGGAGTATCAATTTTTCCTGCACCAAAAATAGCTTGAATCGTGAGTTTCAGCATCCCCAAACCGAAGCCTAATCCTAAGCCCCAGACAGCGCCACGATTGTTGATACGATCGTTGAACAGCCCGAGCAAAAATACAGCCGTAATGGGCGGTGCCAGATAGCCCTGGACATTCTGCAGATATTGATACAAGCCGCCTTTCGAAATCAATGGCATGATCGGAATCCAGAGAAGGCCCAATACGACGATGACACCTGTTGCGAGTCTGCCGACAGTAACGAGACGCTGCTCAGTTGCGCCTGGGCGCAACTTGTCATAAATATCGATGGTAAACAAAGCGGCTGCGGAATTGAACAGAGAGGAAAGTGAACTCATAAATGCCGCCATGATGCCGGCGACAACCAATCCTCGCAGGCCGGCTGGCAGTAGCGATGCAACCATGGTCGGGAAGACCTGATCCCCGATCATGGCGCCCTCGGCGTTGGTGGCGAGGACGAGCAATCCCTTGCTGTTTAGCGCGGCACCGATCAGGCCCGGAATGAGAAAGAAAAGTACTGGCCAGACCTTAAGAAATGCACCCCACAGGGCACCACGACGCGCGGACTTTAAGTCTTTGGCAGCGAGAGTTCGCTGCACAATGTACTGATCCGTGCACCAGTACCAGATGCCAACGATGGGTGAGGCGATCAGGATTCCGAGCCACGGGAAATCCGGATCCGATAAGGGACGCCAAAGCGCATACTGGGCAACGTTTTCACTCGCAAAGGTCCGTAATTCTCCCCAGCCGCCCAGGCGCTCGAGGCCGAAATAGGTTATCGCGGCAGAGCCGATAATCAGGACAAATGCCTGCGCGGTGTCCGTGAAAAGTACAGCGCGAAACCCGCCCGCAACGGTATAAAGACCGGTTAGAACCACGGTCGCAATAGCCCCGACCCAAAACGCGTTTTCCGGCGAGCCGAAAGTGTCCGGAAGGAGCGTTTGAAACACCAGCGCACCCGCGTAAACCGTCACGGAAACCTTGGTCAGGACATAGGCGGCGAGAGACACAATGGACAGTATCCATCGTGGTCGCGGCCCGAATCGTTTCTCCAGGAATTCGGGCATCGTCAACACTTTGGACTGGTAATAAAACGGGACGAACACCCAGGCGAGCAGGACGACGATCCAGGCGTGAAGCTCGTAGTGCGCCATCGCCATACCGGTAGACGCACCCTGGCCGGCAAGACCGACGATATGTTCGGAGCCGATGTTCGATGCGAAAATGGAGGCACCGATCGCGAAAAACCCAACATTCCGGCCGGCCAAAAAGTAATCGGTCGATGTGTTCTGGTGGCGGGTTGCGACGATAACCACGCCGAGCAACAACGCAAAATAAATTCCGATGACAAGCCAGTCCAATGTGTTTAACGTGCTCATCTAGTGGTCCAACAAGGTAGGTTTGGTGGGTTCAGAGTCACCCGGATGATCCAGGACAAGGCGCAGCCCGCAGTGAATGGCATGCCTTTTACAAGGGTTGCAACGCCGTATTGGATCATCCGGGTGGCTCCCCTTTTCGAGCGAACAATGAGTTACCGTTTGCAGCAGTGTTCTTCTGTGCAGGGGCGAGCTGCGAAGCGGCTGTCCGCGTTGTTGCGCCTCCTGACAAGGACACGCCGTACCGAGATCGTGCGGCGAGACGCGCCTAGCGGTCAACCGCTTCGCAGTTTCGCTGAACCCGCCAAATCCACCTTGTTGGACCACAATTTCTCATCTCCGGACAAATGCGTTTAAAATGGGCGGCGCATTCTGGCGATAGCCCGGTGCGCTTAGTTCTTATTCATCCATGATACCTAATGAAGGGTTGCGAATGGCAGAAGCCGTTCAAATGAGTACGACGCCGCGATTCAGCGTCAGGATGATGACTATATTGCAAGATAGACACTCGGACCCGCTAATTGATGAACATTGCATGCGACACAACGTCCGTGAAGATCAGCTGGGGTCACCACGACGCACGCGCCGAAATGCCAGGTTGCGTGCCGAGATCGCGATCAAGGCGCAGCAATTTGGTGTCGCGACACTGCATGAAGTCGCTACGCACTTTAACCACTCGGATTCAACGCTTTGTCACGCGATTCGGCACTTGCTCAACAACAGCCACAGCGACGAGCAATGACTCAACACTGGCGCCATTTACCTGGTTGGCGTAATCTGGGAGGATGGGCGCCAACTAGATAAAACGGCAAACTTGCAGTTCGCCACTCACCCGCACCGTAATAATATGTATGGCTCGCCGGTCTCAATATTGTGGATAATTGTACTTTTTTAAGGGGCAACGATGTTTAAGCGTATTGCATTACTAATCGCAGTGTTTTGCATTTCAGGAACCGTGTTGGCGGTTGAGGTTGGGGACATAGCACCTGAGTTTGTGGGGCCCGATGAGTACGGCAATGAGGTCAGGTTCCCGGATGTTATCGACGGTAAACCGACGATCATGGTTTTTTGGGCGACCTGGTGTCCGTATTGCAAGGCATTCATGCCTTTCCTCGAGCAGATTCAAAAAGACTATGGGGAAGAAAGTATTAACGTCGTAATGATCAACCATAAAGAAAGGGGCGCAGGCGACCCGGCCGCCTATATCAAATCGCTGGATTTTACGGTGATCGCTGTGCTGGAAGGTGACCCAATTGGAGACGCTTACACGGTAGATTTCATTCCCGGGCTTATGATCGCAGATGCCAACGGCAGGATCGCGTGGAAACGGGTGTCAACGGAATTGCCCGCAGGCCGGCAAGTTGGCGAATTCTGGGATATGAAGGTAAGAGAGCAGCTAGACAAAATGCTCTAGCAGGGCGTTGTAACAGCCTGTCTGAGGCGAAGTACTGTTTAGGCCGCGACCGGTAGTTGATATGAATTACTGAATTATTTCACCACTTTCGATAACCGTTTTGCGTACCTTGTCCGCAAATGCTAACGCTTCTTCTCGAATAGCAGTTTCATCAACCGTTAGCATATTACGATCTTCCATCAACATATTACCATCAACAATTGTGTGCTTAACATTGGTTGCATAGGCAGAATAAACTAATGCCGAATACGGATTGTAAACAGGTACCATATTAGGTGCTTTAGTATCAATCACGATAATATCTGCAAGCTTGCCTTTTTCCAAAGAGCCAATGGTATCTTCCATATGCAGTGCGCGTGCTGCACCGATGGTCGCCATTTCGATTACTTTTATCGGAGGCATAGCCGCGCGGTCTTTATTAACTAACTTATGTACTTTTGCAACTTGGTTGAATTCATCGATAGTACTTAGCGTGTTACCTGACATCGGTCCATCAGTACCTAGACCAATGCGAAGACCTTGTTGTTGCATTTTCATCGCCGGTGAAACGCCCTTCGCTGATTTGATATTTGCACGCATATTATGGGCAATACCTACATCATGTTTTTTCAATAACGCGATATCATTATCGTCGACATAAATTACATGTGCAGCGACAAGGTTAGGTGTAAGTGCGCCAATATCTGCCATGTAGGCAACTGGCGATTTGCCACCACTTCGCTCTGCAATCGCTTCAATTTCACGGTCTGATTCAGCCAAGTGAATCATGACAGGGACATTGTGTTGTAAGGAGAGCTCGGTAACTTTTTGAAGAATCTCAGTGCTATTTGTATAAGGTGCATGGGGAGCAAAAGCAGGCGTAATACGTGGATGATCTTTATATTCTTCAATGAAGTTCAGTGCATACTGAATACCTTCTTCGGCATTTGCAGCGTCGGCAACCGGGAATATAATAACCGTTTGACCTAATACCGCACGCATACCAATCTTATCGACCGTTCTTGCAACTTCGTCTTCAAAATAATACATGTCAGCGTATGTTGTTACGCCACCTTTAAGCATTTCAACATTACCTAGTTGTGCGCCAATACGCACCATATCACGCGACACTAACTTTTTTTCTAATGGGAATATGTAACGGTACTGACGATCTGGAACATCCTCGGCTAATGAGCGAAATACCGTCATAGAAACGTGAGTATGGGTATTGATTAGCCCAGGCATGACGATATCACCCTCGGCATCAATGGTTGTTTTTGCTTTATAGTTTTCTACATCTTTACCATCAGTAACGGCAATGATTTGGTTGCCTTTAACAGCAACGAGACCTTGTTCAAAAACAGTTCTGTCTTTATCCATAGTAAGCACAGCGCATTTTTAATTAACAGGTCTACTTTTTCAAGTGCAAAGGCAGAGGTGCTAATAAGGGCGCTAGCTGCAAGTGATACAGCGATAAGTGTTCTTGTAAACATGGACAATTACTCCGAATCAAAAATGAGATGAATATCACCTTATTGACACAGCTTAAGGTAATAAGTTATTTTTTGCTCCAGTTTCGAAAGTAATTCATCACTTTTATGTTTTCTTAAGCCTGTCTTAAGTTTGTCCTCTTATGCTTTATGTATCAAATGGGAAAGGAGGCAAAACATGAAAGATTTCCGCAAAATTCAGCAGCAATATCTTAAACTGCAAATCATAGATAAGCTTCATCCTAAACGTATCTTGGCTGAAAAATACATCTCGGATCGCTACAACAGTGCATTCAATGCGCAGCTCAATAGTTTTATGCCTTCTTACTATGGCTCTGATGCAAGGCGAGCAGGTAAAATCACTATGTGGCTTTCGTGTTGCCCAAGATGAACCGCTATTTTTAGAGCAGTACTTGGAT
>QIGT01000430.1 GCA_003230835.1 Gammaproteobacteria bacterium | reverse complement strand
TTTTGACCCTTCTTCAACATGCGCCAGAGTTCAATTCCTGCCAAGGTAGCACGCGCCGACCGAAATGATTTGAAGCCAAGCATGGGGCGAATTAGCCATTTTATGAACCTGTGATCTTGCTCCACAATGTTGCTCAAGTATTTACATTGGCGAATCTTAACCCGCTTGTTTTCATCTCCGTTGTACTGTTTGATAGCTGCAGTATTGGCACCACTTTTATCAATATTGATCAAGCTCGGCTTTCCATTTGCCCCGATTGCTTTGTTCAAAAATCGGCGCGCCGCCTTCTTATCACGCCTGGCAGTCAGTAGAAAATCAATGGTGGCGCCTTGTTTGTCGACGGCGCGATAGAGATATTTCCATTCACCTTTGACTTTAATGTACGTCTCATCCAGTCGCCAACGAAGGCCAGCCTGCTTTTTATATTTTCGAAAGGCTTTCTCGATACGAGGAGCGTAGTAAACTACCCATCGTTGAATGGTGCTGTGATCTACTTTGTAGCCTCGTTCCTGCATCAATTCTTCCAGATCGCGATAGCTCAGCGAATACGCAACGTACCAGCGCACGCACTTTAAAATGAGGTTTTGCTGGTGATGGCGACCTTTGAAGCTGATCATAAGCAATCCAAAATAGGAATTTCCGATCGATCATTGTAGATCGAGGTGTTTGGTTAGCCAATTTTGCGACAAAACCCTATTTCGTGCCTAAACGAGTTTCTTTTGACTAAGCGCTATTTCCGTCGAACAACGCCTCGAAATTCGAAGCTATCCCTTCCCTGGTTTCAGCTCCAGCTTTATCGAGATTGAGTTCGCGCCACTTGATCGCGGGAAGTTGATCTACATCACCCAGCCCCAACAGACTCCAATTGGGCTGCCTACGATAGAACGATGCTAGAAACTCTTGGTGAGTCTTAGGCAAATTGGCGATAATTTTCTTGCGTAAATTGGCGTGGACCCCTATCAGCATCGCCATTGGAATATCCACCTCTGTCATGCCGTGGAAATTGTTCTCATAATCATGTGCGATGTTGCGACACTCTCCTCCCAGCAAAACGTGCGGTGATTTGTCATGGCTTGCCAAATAGATAACAAGTGCGCTTAAAAGGTCATCTGAGATGCCTTCGTTTTCCAACAGCAGATGGACATCGAATAAGTCTCGAGGATGCTGTCTGTCGAGCGCCGCAGCAATTTTTCCAGCGTAGAGGTCTGCGAACGACAACATGTTGATCTCAACGAAGCCAAATTCTTCTTCCGCGCGCTCATTGATAGGTGTCAATTGTGGTTCATACACACAACCACGTAATACTGGCGTTACCTCCACTTTAATTTGGACACGATCCCTTGTTCGAACCACAAGTTTGTTGATCGCGTTCTGACCACCTGGCGACGACTGTGTGACAGTTTTTGTTGAGTCTGAGTTCTTCACTCGTGCGCCTATTCGTCTTAGTGCTGCATCGATTTCCTCCAGCGACTCATCATGGCCTTTGACCGGTAAGTAAGTGAGATCAATATCGACCGATAAGCGTGGAAGATCCCGAACGAAGAGATTAATCGCTGTGCCCCCTTTGAGGGCGAAGCACTCTTCCTCTGCGATATGCGGGATTGTTCGAACCAGGAGTTCGACTTGTTTGCGGTAAGCCTCAGTAATTGGCATTGAGATCTCCTGGCACCGTGATCTGATATTCGGGATCAAGGGTGCCACCGTGAACCAAGACACGCTTACCTGCCCCAAGATTTATTTGATCGCGAGAGATCTTTGACAGCCATTGATGGTCGTGCCGATCCGCGAAGAAAAAGAATAAGCGTTTCACCTTTATGCTCTTGGTTTGTTCTAGGAGGAATTGCATGACTTTGGGCCGCAAGTTCACGAGTCCCTCCATCGTTACATCAAGATGGTGAAACGTTTCATGCTGGGGAATCTCATCTAGCATTTCGATTATCGCGCGCTCCGGAGCAGACAAGATCAGCGGTAATCCTTCCTGTTCAATCTGGCGCAATCCACCTGGGCGATTCGAGCCTTTATTTTCAAGAAGTTCAGGCTCGATCTTTGGCAGGAGCCGACTGCGGTTGCGCAGTTTAAACTCTTGATCGATAGGCAGTTTGGACACCCAGCCGGGAAGCTTGCCATCTACATAGAGATAGATCTCCTGGAGTGCTGGAGAGACATAATGGGCGTAGCCTTGGAGTTCTATTGCAGTTCGACCACCAACAGAGATTGGGTAATCCAGCAGCGTCTGCATTGAAGTGACGACTTGTTCCCACTTCAGCCTCCCACGCGGGCGGTGGAATACCCCACGCGCCGGTTGATCCAGCCATCCGGCATCTACATATTGCTTGCGCAAGGCACGGGAATAGCCATTGGATTCCATCCATTTTGAATCAACAAGAAGTCCTTCTGCGAGGTTTTGAAGGAGCTGGTTTAACTTTTTCTTTTTTTGTATAATCATACTATACAATTTAAAGAATACTTGAACTAATCACAAGTTTAATATGTAACTGATTCGTATAGTAAGACTATACAATTTCGCAGAGTTTCAAACTCGACTTAGAGCTCACTAACTCTAATCCGGTACTGACAAGCCGTTCAACGCGCCGACTTCGCAAGCTTTTGATGTAAACCATGTGCCCGGTACATACCCATCGGAATTTGGTCGGGACGGCAGGATTTGAACCTGCGACCACTTGACCCCCAGTCAAGTGCGCTACCAAACTGCGCTACGCCCCGAATTTGTTCTGCGAAAAGAAAGACCATCCGGCCTCGTCGCGGGCTGGGCATAATACCACTCAGTGAATCTCCCGCAATCACCAATCTGGCACCTTGTTTGCTATCGCCTTACTATGGCCTTGCTATGGTGTTGCTTGCGCCAATCCTTTGCCCAACACTTCCCCAGGCATCTTAAGTTTGAACACCGCGTCAGGTAGAATCGGTATCTTCGCTCGCACTTGTACTGCCACTATCACGCCCAGCACATCTGCCAACGATACAATCACGCGGCGTTTACGGTTCTTTTGGTCATAAACCAGATAATCACAACTGGTGACAGGCCCCGCATAATAGTCTGATCCACCGACATAGATATGCTCTCGCTCGCCGCGCAATCGCAATCTGTAGGTGTCTTCTCCATCATGTACTTGCCCACCCTTGTAACAGGTCGGGCTAAAAAACAACGCAGATATCAAATCGATACCGCCGGGTTTCTCAACGTTCTTAAACTCACCACTTGTGCTGTCGAGAATCCGCGTGGCATCGGGATAGGTCAGCACTATTTTCAGATCTTCGTCTTTGCTGGTGGTTCGCGCCATATAAGCGGTGGTCACGGGGCCACTACCCTGCCATTTACCCACCGCGGCAAATACTCCGTTCCAAGTGTAATAACGGCTCATCGCTCGGGAGGTCTTGAACTCGCCAGCCACTTCATAGGTATCGCCGTTGCGGCTGAACTGTAGGTTGAGTTCACCGGCCTTGATAAAGGCCATGCGCGCATCGTATTGATAAGTTTGTGTAGCCGTTGCATCTGCATAAGTGTGAGCGCTCAGAGTGAGCATGAACACGAGGCTGGCACGACAGGGTAAATTCACGTCAAACAGGTACCTGGGTCGAAAAAGGCTAGGGAAAGAAATTATCAGTGCGATTAGATCGCGACTAGGACTTTAACACTCGCAAAACGTCTTCCAACTCTACAATCATTTGACGAACCAGCAACTTAAACTGGGTCTGATCTGCTTTGGCATCTTCGTTGCTTAGACGCTGTCGCGCACCACCAATGGTAAAGCCTTGGTCGTAAAGGAGTGCTCTAATCTGCCGAATGATGATGACATCTTGGCGCTGGTAGTAACGACGATTTCCGCGCCTTTTGACCGGGTTTAGATGGGGAAATTCTTGTTCCCAATAGCGCAGCACGTGAGGTTTAACCTCACACAAAGTACTAACCTCACCTATGGTGAAATAGCGCTTCCCAGGGATGGGGGGCAGTTCGTTATTGTTGCTCGGTTCCAGCATCTAGTTCCATCGCCGCCAGTTGGGAATTAAATTCTTGCCTATTGTCGTCTTCGTCAGAGCTTTCTCCTGCATAAGCCTCAACTCGAGCCTTGAGTTTTTGCCCGGGCCGAAAAGTGACCACTCGTCGTGCAGTGATTGGAATTTCTTCGCCCGTTTTAGGATTACGCCCAGGACGCTCGCCTTTCTCGCGCAGGTCAAAATTACCAAAACCTGAAAGTTTAACCTGCACCTTGTCTTCTAATGAATCTCTGATTTCATCGAAAAACAACTCAACAATCTCCTTTGCTTCTCGCTTGTTAAGGCCCAGTTCCTCAAACAATTGATCCGCCATTTTCGCCTTGGTCAGCGCATTCAAATCAGCCTCCCTGAAACCAATTTACAGCATTTTGGCAGTGGCATTTCGTGGGGCTGATCTTTGTCAGCTCTTATACGATTACCTTGTCTGCTATCTAGCTGCTCTTTAGCTTTTTAGCTTTTTCTAGCTTTTTTTCTATCGCAGATGGCCGCCGACTTTATCCTGCAAAGCCTGCACAGCAATTTGCTCAAAGTGTCCAATGTCTTCTTCGGTAAGGGTGGCTGTTTGACTCTGTAACGTCAAGCCTAGACCTAGACTTTTTTCATTAGAATCAACACCTTTGCCTTCATATACATCAAATAACCTGAAGTCAACCAAAATACCACCCAATGCTTCACGTACAACGCCTTCTACCACGGCCGCGGGTACAGCCTGGTCCACAACCAGGGCTAAGTCACGCCGCACGCTCGGAAATTTGGATATACCAGTGTGGATTCGACGTACATTTGTGAGGGCAATATCGCTGTCAATTTCGAATACATAGACGCCATGGATGTCTAACTTACTTTCAATTTCTGGATGTAAGCGACCCACCCGTCCTACAGAAACACCTTGCACGTGAATAGTGGCAGATTGCCCTGGATGTAACACAGGGTCCGAGGCCTTACTAAAGGTTACATCTAACAACCCCGCCCAATCTAGTAACGCATCTACTGCGCCTTTAGCGTCAAAGAAATCCATTTTATTACTTTGGCCAACCCACGACTCCGCCTCGCGACCTCCCCAAAGCAGGCCGGCGAGCCTAGAGGTTTGTTGTAATCCACTCTCTTCTTGGCGAAAAACCAGCCCGATCTCAAATAACTGGATGCGATCTTGCTGTCTCGACTGATTAGACAAAGCAGCATCAACCAACCCGCCTAAAAGGTTGGTACGCATCACAGATTGCTCTGACGACATGGGATTGGTCAATGTGACCGGCGCGAAACCAGGGTCGAGCAAATCTTGCAGAACCGGATCAATGAAACTGTAGGTAATGACTTCTTGAAAACCGCTGGCTGCAAGTTGTCGCTTCAAAACCGATTCAGGGTTCTTTTCCAGTTCGACATGCCGAAGTGCAAGCGTTGTCAGCGGCTGTTTGCTGGGCACATTGTTGTAACCGTATATGCGACACACTTCTTCAACTAAATCAGCTTCAATCGCAATGTCGAAACGGTGGCTGGGTGCCAGCACTGTCCACTCGACGTATCCATCAACTTCATCCCGGCCAGTCATCTGGAAATCAAGCCGCGCAAATGCCTCATCCACTTGGGTGGCAGCAATATCAACACCCAGCAATTCAATCAGGCGTGATTGGCGAAGACGAACCGAAACCGCTTGCGGCAGGTGAGCTTGGTCTAGGGTTTCGTTCACCGGTCCTGCCTCGCCGCCGACAATGTCTAACAGCAGTTGAGTCGCGCGCTCCATGGCCTCACTGGGCAAGGTAAAATCTACCCCGCGCTCGTACCGGTGTGAGGCATCGGTATGCAGACCATAACGACGCGCCGTACCCGCGATTGTGAGAGGATTAAAATAGGCACATTCTAAGAAAACATCCTTCGTATCATCCTGCACACCGCTACGATGGCCACCCATCACGCCTGCAATGGCGACAGGACCATTAGCATCAGTGATCAGTAGCGTCTGGTCGTCTAGGGCTAATTCTTGCCCATCAAGCATACTCAGTTTTTCACCCGCTTGTGCCATACGCACGACAATACCTTGCTTAATGTTCTTTAAGTCAAAGGCATGCATAGGCTGACCAAGTTCTACTAACACAAAGTTAGTGACATCAACCACCGGATCAATACTTCGCAAACCACATCGCCGCAAACGCTCACGCATCCAAAGCGGGGTCGAAGCGCTAGGATCGATGTTGCGTATTACTCGACCAAGATAGCGCGGGCAACCTTGAGCATCTGTTAAAGACACCGGGAAAACGTCATCAATGGTGGCTGCAACAGGCTTAATTTTCGGAAATGCTACCGCAGTGTTGTTAAGCACACCTACCTCTCTAGCAATTCCCTTGAGGCTCAAGCAATCTCCGCGGTTTGGCGTTAGATCTAAATCGATGGTGATGTCATCGAGTTGCATAACGTCTACCAGGTCTGACCCTGCCTGCCACTCGCTCGGCAGTTCAATGATTCCGTCATGATCATCACCTAGACCAAGTTCGGCCGCACTACAAAGCATGCCTTGAGATTCTATGCCGCGAAGTTTTGCCTTTTTAATTTTGAAATTGTCAGGCAACACGGCACCAATACGGGCAAAAGCGGTAACCAACCCTGCGCGTACGTTGGGCGCACCACACACCACTTGATAGGTATTGTCGCCATCAGATACTTGACACACCGAAAGCTTGTCGGCATCTGGGTGCTTGGCGCACTGCCTTACCACGCCCACAATCACGCCGCTAAACTGCGCTGCTACCGCTTCCACCGCTTCCACTTCTAACCCCGCCATGGTCAGCTGCTTTAGTAATGCATCACGCTCTATATCGGGGTTAACCCACTCACGCAACCATGCTTCGCTGAACTTCACTTCAAGCTCCCTATTCGCTATTTATTTTCTGTCCAGAAATCGCATTCTGGACAAGAACTATTTAGTTGAACTGCTGTAGAAAACGAACATCGTTTTCAAAAAATAATCGCAGATCATCCACTTCATATAACATCATCGCTAAGCGGTCACCGCCAAAGCCAAAGGCGAATCCGGAGTACACCTCGGAGTCTATCCCCGACATATTCAACACGTTAGGATGCACAAGCCCGCAGCCCATTACCTCAAGCCAGCCAGTTTGGCTACACACTCGACATCCGTCACCCAGGCAATGCACACACTGCACATCAACTTCTGCAGAAGGTTCAGTAAAGGGAAAATAAGAAGGGCGAAAACGAACTTGAAGGTCTTTTTCAAAGAAACGTTGCAGAAAATCTATCACCGTCCCCTTTAGATCAGCAAAGCTGATGCCTTTATCAATAACAAGCCCTTCGACCTGATGAAACATTGGGCTGTGAGTTAAATCCGAATCTCGTCGATAGACACGGCCAGGGCAAATGACTCTAATGGGCGGTTGTTGTTGCTCCATAGTTCTCACCTGGCTTGGAGAAGTATGGGTTCTCAGCAATGTGCCATCGCTGAAGTAGAAAGTATCATGCATCGCACGCGCGGGGTGGTGAGACGGAATGTTCAGCGCTTCAAAGTTATAGTAGTCGTTCTCGATTTCCGGACCGGCCACAACCTCGTACCCAGCACCTAAAAATATCTCTTCAATACGGTGCAACGCCTGGGTCACAGGGTGCAACCCGCCCAATGTAGGACTTCGCCCAGGTAAGGTAATATCAACCGCGTCGGCGTTTATAGCAGCGGATAACTGTTGCTGTTCGAGCAAGGTTTTGCGCGCATCTAGGGTGGTTTGAAATTTGACCTTGGCTGCATTGATCAATGCGCCAACCTTGGGACGCTGTTCAGGATCGAGCCGCCCGAGTCCTTTCAGCAAGCTGGTTAGCTCGCCTTTCTTGCCTAAGTAAGTCACCCGAATCTCGTCCAGGCTGCGCAAGTCTACCGCAGCATCCACCGCTGTTTGAGCCTGGTTGAGGATCTCGTCTATGTCCATAATGCAAATATCCCTCTGTCACAAATGTAGCGCATCACAAATGTGCGGCAAATAAAAAAGGGAAAGACACTGGTCCTTCCCTTTCTTCTATGAACGCGAGTGAGCTCGCGCTCACATCCCTAGGCTGCTTTTGCTCGCTCCACTAGAACGGAAAAAACTTCTTTTTCATGCATGGCGATGTCGGCTAGCACCTTGCGGTCCACCTCAATTCCCGCGCCCTTAAGACCTGAGATAAAGCGGCTATAGGACAGACCATGTTCACGCGCGGCAGCATTAATACGCACAATCCATAGTTGCCTAAACTGGCGTTTGCGTTGGCGGCGATCGCGATAAGCATATTGCCCAGCCTTGATAACCGCTTGCTTGGCAACTTTAAAAGTTCGACTTCGCGCGCCGTAATATCCGCGTGCTGATTTGAGTATTTTTTTGCGGCGGGCTCTTGAGGCCACGCTACGCTTAATTCTCGGCATAGTGGTCTCCTATCGAGCCTTGTTGTGGATCATTCGCTTAACAGCACGAGCATCCGCAGGCGATACATCTGTGAAACCTCTCAACTGACGCTTACGCTTAGGCGCCTTCTTTGTGAGCATATGATTCTTGTTGGCTTGTTTGTGTTTAAAGCCTTTGGCTGTACGGCGAAATCGCTTCGCTGCACCACTGACAGTTTTTAATTTTGGCATTTACCTATTCTCCACGCAATTTAGCGCCGGTTAGCCCGGCAATACATCAACTCAGTCAGAGGCAGTTAAAAAAACTGTGAGGGGTTAACCCTTCTTCTTTTTCCTAGGTGCCAACACCATGATCACTTGTCGTCCTTCAAATTTGGGTTCAGATTCTATTGAACTCAATTCATCTAGATCTTCAGCAATACGGGCCAACAGTGCCATACCGATTTCAGGGTGAACAACTTCTCGCCCTCTAAATCGTAATGAAACCTTGGCTTTGTCACCTTCTTCTAAAAAGCGTTTCAGGTTGCGTAGTTTGACCTGATAGTCGCCTTCCTCTGTGCCTGGTCGAAATTTCATTTCCTTGACTTGGATCTGCTTCTGTTTCTTGCGTTGAGCTGCCTTAGTTTTCTTCAGCTCAAACAGATGCTTCCCATAGTCCATTACTTTGCAGACCGGTGGTTCGGCTTCTGACGCAACCAGCACCAGGTCCAAACTTGAAGCTCTCGCTTCAGCCAACGCCTCTTCTCTCGAAACGACACCACGTTGGCTACCGTCAGCGGCGACTAAGCGCACACTGCTGGATTTGATTTCTTCGTTCAGTAGCGAGCGCTCGACGCGCTTGAAACCTTTTTTAATATGTATCTCCCTTCATTCGAATTTGGATAATCTCCTCTAAATATCGTTTTTCATACGGACAGCAAAATATACCACGCATACGCATAACACGTATAAAACGTAGGGCGCGCATTCTACTGCCGGTTTAGCAGGGCTTCAAGCTAATTAGGCCTATAAAACTATAGGAAATTTGCTGTTTTGGGGGGTTAGAACGGTCTTCAGCTTGTCTTGAGCCACGCTTTCAGGTCGAATATCAGCAGTAGCACCTCATCAGATGGTATATCTAACTTCTAAGGCACTTATGAGCAAAATTTCTGAAGATCCTAGGCTCGACCCACCCAGACGAACCCTAGTGGGCCAGTTTTCTTCTAGCTCCCAAGCCGACGTGGCTTAAAGAGATGGGCAGGTTCAATACAATACTGTTGCTGAGCATAGTCGCCAATGTGACGGTGATTGCAAATACCCACGCGGAAAAAGTGCTTTTATGGGGTGATACACATTTACACTCCTCTTATTCGTTTGATGCATTTTTAAACGGCAATTTGTCCGCAGACCC
>QIGT01000522.1 GCA_003230835.1 Gammaproteobacteria bacterium | reverse complement strand
GACGTACGAAGGCGGTTCGTCGAGCTTGGACCAAGGCGTCAAACCAATAGTAGCGATACATACCGAATGGTACTTAGTTATAACTACTACACCGAGGCGATGAACCTAGAGGTTGCACTACAGCTAAATCGAACTGATGCTGAACAGGCATTTGTTAACACGATTAGTCAATCGAGAACTGCGCAGGCAATAAGTGCAAATTGTAACGCGCCCTGCGTGCCCCTTAACTTGTTTGGACGGAGTGGAACGATTACTCCACAAATGCTCGATTTTATCGCCGTTAATAGCAAGATCGATGGTAAAAGTACCTTGTCCGGAATCATGATTAATGCAGATTGGCGGGTGGCGGAATGGTCTGCTGGTACGGTGAGCGTCTCTGCGGGTTTGGAATATAGAAACGAAAGACTGCGAATAGAGCCAGATGCTGCTATTACCAACGCGGATCTTATTGGCGGTGTCAGCCGCGCAGCAGTAGTGGGTGCTCGAGATATTGTTGAAACCTATGCTGAAATCTACTTACCGTTGATAAAGGACCGGCGCTGGGTACGGATGCTTGACGCTCAGGTCGCGGTGCGTTTTTCAAGATACAGTGATTTCGGCTATGAGATAAACCCGCGTCTAGTGATCAGTTATGTACCTACGGCTGGAACAACCATCAGGATGAGCACTTCCTTTGGCTTTCGGGCGCCTACCCTGTTGCAGTTGTTCAGTGGCGAGATTCTTTCCTTTGAGCAATGGAATGACCCCTGTTCCATCGCCCAAAATGTAAATGTCTTGGTGGGTTGCACGCAACAATCTGATGCCACCCTAACGCAGTTCTTAACCGCAACTGGCGGAAATCCCCAGCTAGATCCTGAGCGTTCGCGGAGCTTAAGTATTGGGATCTTACGGACGCACCAATGGCGTCACTCGACGGCGGAAGTTAGTGTGGATTGGTTTCACATTAGGCAGCGCGATGTGGTTGATTCCGCAGCACAACTGTTCATTAACAACAATGCTCAAAACGGCACATTTGCTGACCGAATCTCCCGCGACAGCAACGGTAACATCACGAGAATTCAAGCGAACTTGTTAAACGTTGGTAGCCGAAATGTTGCTGGCTTTGATTTCAGTGCAAGTTGGAAAAGACAAATGGGGACTCTAGGTACCTTAACTATTGCCGTAGATGCGACGCATATTGCTTCATTTAAAGACAAGTTTAGCAGCAACTCGCCCAGTGAGGAAAAAGCCGGCACATTCAGCGATGAAGCGTCAGGCGGGATGGGTGCCCTACCCGATTGGAAATCTAATTTGAGCATCGCTTGGCAACAAGAGTTTTGGCAGGTCCACTACCACATTCACCATGTCAGCGATTTGCAAGAAACCATTCCTCTGTTGGGAACTGATCGAACGATTGGTTCTTGGAGGAGTCATAACGCCAACTTGTCCTATCTTGGGCCGAGGACTCAATGGTTTCGACTGACTTTTGGCGTTAACAACCTCCTGGACGATACACCACCTTTCTCAGCTGCTGCGTTCAACGACAGCTACGACGCGCGCACTTATGACATTACCGGGCGGTACTTTTTCCTAAAAGTAGACAAATCCTTCTAGTGCATAAAGATTTCCAGACCATGAGATTACCCACTCACTAATCAACAATACCAGTACTCTTTTGGCGTATGATAGCGCGAATGTAAATTGGGAGACCTACTTGGATTTTGTTGGCAATCACATTTTGTCCGTAGGCCAATTTCAGCGATCCGATGTAAATAGAATATTCTCAGTGGCCGACAGGATGCGGCCCTATGCCATGCGTAAGAGAATCACCCGTGTGCTTGAAGGCGCCATTGTTTCCAATATGTTCTTTGAACCCAGCACACGAACTCGGGTGTCATTTGGCTCTGCCTTCAACCTGCTCGGTGGCGAAGTTCGTGAAACCACAGAAGTTAAAGCGTCCTCCCTCACCAAAGGCGAATCTCTTTACGATACCGCACGTGTGCTTTCAGGTTATAGCGACGTCATTGTTATGCGACACCCTGAAGCAGGCAGTGTTGCTGAATTTGCTGCGGCCAGCCGTGTGCCTGTCATCAACGGCGGTGATGGTCCGAACGAGCATCCAAGCCAAGCCTTACTTGACTTGTACACCATGAGAGAAGAGCTGCGCGCCCAAGATCGCAGTTTGGACCATTTGCGCATCGCCCTCATCGGTGACTTGCGATACGGCCGTGCCGTACACTCTTTGTGTAAGTTACTGTGCTTGTATGATGATATTCATATTCACTTCATATCACCGCCCGAGCTTGAAATCCCTGAGGAAATATCACTTCAACTTCGAAACCATGGACACCAAGTCACACAGTTTCACCGTCTAGAGGCTGGCATTCATGGGGTTGATATTCTCTATGTGACACGCACCCAGGAAGAACGATTCCCTTCTCAAGACGAGGCGGATAAATATCGTGGACTATTTCGGCTGAATGAGTCTATTTACACTCAACATTGTGAACCCAATACCGTCATCATGCATCCGCTGCCTAGAGATTCACGCGCACAGGCTCAAGAATTAGATGAGGATCTGAATCAAAACCCGAACCTCGCTATCTTCCGTCAAACAGACAACGGGGTACTGGTACGGATGGCACTATTCGCCCTCGTCCTCAATGTCGTTGAGGAAGTAGACAATCACGCTAAACCAGTGACCTGGTTTACCGCAAAGCGCAATTTAGCCGAAAAAATGTAACCAGCTACCTAGGGACCCTCTGACTAGGTAGCTTATTTCATCTACTTCTTTTTAGGCGCTTTTCTAGGCACTTTTGGCATGCGCACTTTCCACGCCTTAGGTGCGCTCTTGTAACCTCGGCATTGTGCGAGAAACTTAGTTGCATCTGCCCAAGCCTTGTCTGCACCAAGACGCTTCACGGAGAACTCGCGAACATGCGACTTACCGCTTGTCTGGACCTGCACGCGAAATGCAGGAGATGGACGGAATACCAAGTTAATGCCACGCACACCGGTTGAGTGTTTCTTTCCGGTATCCGCTTCTCTTACACGCTTGGCCTTGGCAGCGTCTTGTTTGTCAGACCATTTCTGATCCAACGCTTTAGCATCTCTACGCACGTCCTTTTGCTTGGTTTTGTTCAAACCAATCAAACTAAAGTACTGCTGCTGCAATTTTCCGTCGATACTGCGGGCTACTCGTAACAGTTGCCCCTTGTTTAGTTCGTACACCGCCATTGGATTACTCCTGTTTGGTTGGCTAGTTCTTAGAACTATAGCAGAGCTTCGAGTTCAGGTAGAGCCTGAAACAAGTCTGCAACCAGTCCATAATCGGCTACTTGAAAGATAGGCGCGTCCTCATCTTTGTTTATAGCGACAATTACCTTACTGTCTTTCATGCCTGCTAAATGTTGAATTGCACCAGAAATTCCCACTGCAATATACAAATCAGGCGCGACTATCTTACCAGTTTGCCCCACCTGCATGTCATTAGGTACAAACCCTGCATCTACAGCGGCACGTGATGCACCAATTGCGGCCCCTAGTTTATCCGCAATAGCTTCTAGCATGCTGAAATTTTCGCCATTTTGCATACCGCGACCACCAGAGATGATAATACTCGCTGCGGTGAGCTCGGGCCGTTCAGATTTTGCGATCTCTTCACCAACAAAGCTTGAGACACCTAGATCATGGCCAGAACCAAATGCTTCAATTTGGGCCGCTCCGCCTTCGTTCGCGACCGTGTCATAAGCGGTACCGCGGACTGTGATCACCTTTACGGAGTCGTTTGATTTGACTGTCGCAATGGCGTTGCCCGCATATATTGGTCGCTTAAAGGTGTCTTCGCTGTCTACCCCAACAATATCTGATATTTGCGCTACGCCAAGAAGAGCTGCAACGCGAGGCATGAAATTTTTACCCGCAGCAGTATGAGCACCTAAAATATGGCTATACCCGGCAGCAGCTTCTACTACTGCGGCAGCTACGTTTTCAGCCAGTTGATGTTCATATGCTGGGTGATCAGCTAGCAACACCTTGTTAATGCCCGGCACAGCGGCCGCAGCCTTCGCAACGCTATCGCAACCTGTGCCTGCAACAAATACATCGACATCGCTACCAATCGCTTGGGCAGCGGCAATGGCAACCAAGGTCGCTGGCTTGAGCTGCGCATTGTCATGTTCGGCTATAACTAATGTACTCATTATGCAATCACCTTTGCTTCGTTCTTTAACTTGTCGACCAACTCTTCAACGCTGGCTACCTTGATTCCAGCCTTTCTTTCGGCTGGTGGTTCGACCGAGAGAATTTCTATCGTAGGGGTCGTATCTACGCCCAGATCTGCTGGTGAAAAGATGTCGAGTGGCTTTTTCTTCGCTTTCATGATGTTTGGCAATGAGGCATAGCGTGGCTCATTTAAACGCAGGTCAGTGGTAATCACTGCTGGCAGAGTGACACTGATGGTTTGTAAACCGCCATCAACCTCACGAGTAACCTGCGCCTTACCGTCGGCTATTTTGACTTCAGATGCAAATGTAGCTTGGGCCATACCCGTTAACCCAGCGAACATTTGCCCTGTTTGGCTGTTGTCACCATCGATACTCTGCTTACCAAAGATAATAATGTCTGCGTTTTCCTTCGCTTGTATTGCTTGCAGGGCCTTGGCGATGCCAAACGGCTGGGGCTCAACATCGGTTTCGACCAAGATCGCGCGGTCTGCACCTAGCGCCAGGCAGGTGCGAAGTTGTTCTGCGCAATTTGCAGCACCCACAGCCACTGCAATGACTTCTTCAGCCGTACCGGCTTCTTTCATTCTTACGGCTTCTTCGATGGCGATTTCACAGAAAGGATTTACCGCCATTTTGACATTGCTTAAATCAATACCTGTGTTGTCTGACTTCACACGTACTTTGACGTTGGCATCTACCACGCGCTTAACCGGTACCAGTACCTTCATTGACATAGAGTCCTCGCTTTAAAAATTACGTTCCCCCGATTTACCTAATACTGCTCTAACACATGAGGTTGCGAGCATATCTGAGCAGGCAAAATTGGGCGGCATATTGTCGCTATGCCATTGAACAAGGTCAAGGGCAACTGTTGCAAGTTATGGCAACAGGCATCTGCTGAAATAATTGTGTATTGCGGAGCAAAGGTAAAAAAGCAGTTATACTGGCCCGCGCAAAGCGCTGTTGAGTAAGCCTACCTAGTGAGCAAAAGGAATCTTTGATGGAAAGCCAGATTGAACGTGAATCAATGGAATTCGACGTTGTCATTGTAGGTGGAGGCCCGGCTGGACTGAGCGCGGCATGTCGACTGATGCAGCTAGCAGAATCAGCAGGCACTGAAATTTCTGTATGCCTGGTGGAAAAAGGTTCCGAAATTGGCGCGCATATCTTGTCAGGAGCTATTTTAGAACCAACTGCCTTAAACGAGCTATTTCCTGACTGGCAAGAGCGTGGTGCGCCAGTCAACAATCCGGTCACCGACGACGTTATTTACTACATGGTGAACAACACTAACAGAATTAAAATTCCCAGCATGTTTGTGCCTAAAGATGCCCACAACCAAGGTAATCACGCCATTAGCCTCGGTAATTTATGTCGTTGGTTAGGTGAGCAAGCAGAAGCGCTAGGGGTTGACATTTTCCCCGGGTTTGCAGCATCGGAAATTCTATACAACGATGAGGGCACGGTTGTTGGGGTTGCCACAGGCGATAAGGGTATTGCCGCTGACGGCAAGCACAAAGGCACCTTCGAACCTGGCTACGAACTACGTGCTAAATATACAATCTTCGCCGAGGGTTGCCGGGGTCATTTAGGTAAGCAGCTCATATCCAAATTTGAATTAGACACCAATTCAGCCACACAACACTATGCCATTGGCTTAAAAGAACTCTGGTCTATTGATCCTAGTCAGGCAAAGCCTGGGAGGGTTATGCACAGTGTCGGATGGCCCTTAGGGCATTTCTCGGGTGCTCCTACCGGTGGCACCTTCCTGTATCACTTGCCAGATAATCAGGTCAGCCTTGGCATGCTCGTAGATTTGAGTTACTCAAACCCCCATCTCTCGCCTTTTGACGAACTACAACGACTAAAGCATCACCCTGAGATTGCTCAGGTGTTACAAGGCGGCGAGCGCATCTCTTATGGAGCGAGAGCACAGCTCAAGGGTGGTATTCAGGCACTGCCTAGGTTAAGTGTGCGTGGCGCAGTGCTCACCGGTGATGATGCCGGGTTCCTAAATGCGCTTAAGTTAAAAGGTATTCATACTGCAATGAAGTCGGGCATGTTAGCTGCCGATGCGGTATTCGAAGAAGTTGCCGCTGGCCACAGTGGTACGCAAGCCAGTTCCTATCAAGCTCGCTTCGAGGCGTCTTGGTTGTACGAAGAGTTGCACCGAGTGCGTAATGTGGGCCCTGCTTTGCACAAGTTTGGTGTTTTGATTGGTGCGGCTTATTCTTTTGTTGAACAGTTCTTCAACGGCAAACAAGGCTGGACATTACAGGACAAGACACCTGACCACGCGACCCTAAAGCCAGCAAACAAATCCAACAAGATAGATTATCCGAAACCAGACGGTGTCCTATCGTTTGATAAATTGTCATCGGTATTTTTGTCCAATACGAACCATGAAGAAGACCAGCCTTGCCACTTAACGCTGCTTGATCCCGAATTGCCCATACGTGACAATTTGCCCATGTTTGATGAACCAGCGCAACGCTATTGTCCGGCCGGGGTATACGAAGTCATCGAAGAATCAGGTACTACACGATTTCAAATCAATGCGCAGAATTGTGTGCATTGCAAAACCTGTGACATCAAAGATCCAGCACAGAACATCACTTGGATCGTTCCAGAAGGCACCGGCGGACCAAACTACCCCAACATGTAAGCGTTTTAGGTAACAGAACCCAAAGAGAATTTGGCACCCTGGCTGTAAACATACAAGCTACCCTGCTCTTCACATCCATATTCGACCAGGCGATAGAAAACGCTACGCACCACCCGTGCTAATAAACCATTTCTGACTTCGAGGTATGGTTTTCCTTGTTTCATAGTGAGCGGATGTTGCGGGCCAGCGGTAACATAATCGCCCACGTTCGTCGTAAATAGGATATCAGTGTTCCCTGCATTGCCTCGCACTTCCATTTCTATAGCTAAGAAGGGTACATCTGCAACTGAGATTTTCAATTTTTCTGCAGGTGTGACAAGGTAATATTTGTCGCCTTCTTTTCTCAATATCGTTGCGAACAAGTCCACTAAGGGTTGGCGGACTATACGTGTACCTTCGTGGTACCAGTCGCCTGCCGGATTAATTTCTATGTCTATTTCACCTTCATGCTTGGGTTGCCACAAATGAATAGGCGGCAGCTTTTTTTCTTGTTGTGCTGACTGTAGATTCTCGAAAATCTCCTCGATGTCATAGTTGTCGATCGGCTTGGCCCCAGGTGTGCTGATAGATGAATTCTAACTAGTTTCTTGCAGTAACTAACTGGCTCGAAGACGTTCCGCGAGGTGAATGAAAGCATTGGTGATCATTTGCGAAGTACTCCAATTTGCACCCCACAGCTTTGGCTTAATTTGTAAATCTATCTGCTGAATAACCGATCCTTGCGCATCGAGTAAGTGTACTTTTAAAGTGTGAGACGAAGCGATTTTAGGTATTTGTGCCATCGTCGACAAGTGGCGCTGAAATGACCAAGCGGCAGCCGGTTGATCTGTTTCGGCATTACCCGCTGCAGGCCATTGCACTTGAATGTAGCATCGATACTGGTTATGCGTGGCAGGCGCTGGAAAGACCTGTTGGACGCCGGAATTTGCTGCGTCTATCCATGTTTGAGGCGTGTGAGTATTTGGTAACACCTCAACTCGTGCGGATGCAGGCAGTTGCCAGAGCGAGCGTTCACCAATATCAAAGTAGGTCGCGAAACGAATATGTTGCGGCACTTTACCTGCATGGGAGAGGCTATTTTGAATACTGCAGCCAGTTAGTATGGGTGCACTTAGCAGCAGGGTGATGAAAAAACGCCGTGATTGAAGAAACATATCTGATCCAAATGGTTGTCCTGCTTGAGTATAGAATCAGATGAGATCTGTGCTAGGAGTCTGCGCAGGCTCCTATCCGCCAATAAATTTCATCACGGTCACCTCTCCGCTAAAACCGAGTGTTTGTTTGTCCGCTAAGGCGCCGTAAAGAACATCCTGCAATTTGGCCATGGCTATGGGGTTGGGTAGCTCCAATAATTGAGTCATTGGATACGATTTAGCACTGGACAAACAGCCATACAACTCACCATTCGAGGATAAACGTATGCGCGTACACGACTTGCAGAATGGCTCACTTTCATTAGCAATAATGCCAAAGAAACCGCGCCCCGGTATTTCAAACCGAACAGCTGTGGAGTCGAACGGAGCATCGGTGCGTACATATTCATAGTTTTGTGCAATTTGGCCGAGAATGTCGTGCATGCCAAAAAACTGCTGCCTATACAGGGGGCTACCTTGCAAGTGACCCATGTTCATCAGCTCGATAAAGCGCAGCTCAATGTTCCTGCTCAAACAATATTCTAATAAGGGTAGAATTTGGTCATGGTTCTGATTGCGCATGGGCACCATGTTAATTTTCAGACGTATGCCCGCCTCTTGCAGTATTTCTATGCCTCGAAGCACAGTAGCTAAGTCACCGGAACGAGCGATACTCCGAAATTTTTCGGCATTTAGCGTATCGAGACTCAAGTTAATACGCTGGATACCGCTATCAATGATCAACCTCGCCTTGCGTGGTACCAACTGTCCGTTGGTCGTAATAGAAATATCACTTAAGCCCATTTGTGTAATGGCGGGCAGTAGTTCATCAAATTTTGGAGACAGTAACGGCTCTCCTCCTGTTATGCGTAACTTATCGATGCCTGCGGTATCGATAAGAAGTTTCAAGGCTCGAATCATTTGTTGTGCACTCAACTCACTGCTGGCCGCCAGTAGGCGTTTACCATCTGGTACACAATAGGTGCATGCATAATTGCACGCAGCCGTAAGGCTCAGGCGTAGGTTGCGAAATTGTCGCCCAAACTGGTCAACGATCATGGGTTAATTACCAAGGAATGCACATGAGAGCTTGCTAAAAACAGCAGACAGTATGACCTAAACCGTGACCTAGTTCCTGGCGATGATTTTAGCCTGTGCTTTACTACTACTGTTGCTGCTACGTCTCCCCCCCAACGAATGGCAGCGACCACAGAGGTGATTTGCTAACCATACAGCCACCTCGAATGTGTGACTCCTAATGGTACTTGCCCGGCTAGTCCGGGCTTTTTTATGACCGATATTCAATATGTTACACGTGAAACATATATTTTAGGTTAAATGTTGTTGTCGGCTCGATTGTATTTTCATCAGCAAACGGTCAACAAAGCCATGCTGCCAGAACACCCGGTTCGAGCCCTTCACTAGCACCGCATCGCCTGAATCTAGCGCTTTCGATATCTGATTGAGGAGTGCCTCATCAGCGGTTTCGCACCAGGCAGCCCCCACTTCGTCAGCTAACCCCACCATACCTTCACCAACACAAAATATTTGATCCGCAAACTCTATCTCAAGCATAAGCTCCAAATGCGCACTTTGGCTGAGTTCGCCAAGTTCCAGCATTTCACCAAGAACGAGTATTTTTCGCTTTGCAGCGTAATGCGAAAAGCCTCTAATGGCAGCTTTCATACTGTCTGGATTAGCGTTGTAGCTGTCATCGACCACGACGATATTTGCAACCTTGTGGAGGTTTCCTCGACCGCTAGGCACCAGGGTATCTTCGAGATT
>QIGT01000043.1 GCA_003230835.1 Gammaproteobacteria bacterium | reverse complement strand
CCCATGCGAGTTGGGGTTGCTATCAGCGATACCTCTGCGGGTATGTTTTTAGGACAAGGTATCTTGTTGGCGTTACTGCATAGAGAGCGAACCGGGGAAGGCCAATGGGTGCACACTTCGCTGCTGGAAAGCATGATGTGTAAGTTGGATTTTCAAGGCGCTCGATACACGATGAATGGTGAAGTGGCAGACCAACAAGGCAATGATCACCCTACTCATGCATCAATGGGTACTTACCAGGCAGCAGACGGGTATATCAATATAGCCGCGTTTGGCGAGGTGATGTGGAAGCGTTTTTGTGACGCCCTAGGTGCTATCGCCTTGTTAGAAGACTCCCGCTATCTGTCTGTGGCAGACCGAGTAGCGCAAAAGAAGCAGCTCAAGAACGATATGAATGCGGTTACCAAGCAATTTAGTGTTGAACAACTGGTTCAGCGACTCAATACGGCAGGTGTGCCTTGTGGTTCTATCAATACCATTGGTGAGGGGTTCGAAGACCCGCAAGTTAAATTTCTAGGCATGGCTAAAGCGGCACCTCATGCGGACATGGGTGATGTCGATCTTGTGCGCACACCCATAAACCTTTCAAGTTTTCCGCACCCGGCTAAGTTTGATTGTGCTGCCCCGGACACAGGCCAACATACGCGCGATATTATGCGCAGCCTTGATGTATCTGCTGAAGAGGTGGATGAATTATTGGATGCTGGTGTGATTGCGGAATGAATACTAAGTCTGCAGTAGGCTATGCCATTGGTGATCTCGGCATCAATTTGTACTTCATTTCAGTGATGACATATTTGCTGTACTTCTACACGGATGTATTGGGTATTAGTGCGGTTGCGGCGAGTGGGGTGTTCATGGTTGCGCGCCTGATCGACGCTATCACCGATCCTATAATGGGCATCATTGCCGAGCGCACCCGCACCCGCTGGGGCCGCATGCGCCCCTATATTTTGTTTGGTGCGCTCCCGCTGGCGTTAATTACCGTGTTGACATTTACTGTACCTGATACAGATGAGGGCGGGCGACTAACATGGGCTTACACCACATATATTCTATTTGGAATTGTGTACACGGTGGTTACCATACCTTACGCCACGTTAACTGCGTCGTTAACAAGTGACTATGAGGAACGAACCAAAGTCTCAACCTTTCGAATTGGTTGTGCCTTTGCAGGTGGTTTTATTGTGTCTGTTGGCACCATGCCTTTTGTAAATTCATTTGCTTCTCAGGCAGAAGGTTTCCAAATGCTGATGGTCTTATTCGGCTGCATAGCGTCAATTTTATTGGTAGTTACGTTTGTTAGTACTAACGAAGTTGTCGTTCCGCTATCACAGAAACGGCCCAGTCTTGTCGATAGTTTACGTGCTGTGGGGCGTAATCCACCATTGTTGGTGGTGATAGGTATTTTCTGTTGTGGCATGTTGAGTTTCACTGTGCGCCAGTCTGTTACAGCTTATTTCTTTATCTATAATGTCGGCGACGCAAGTCTCATCTCCTGGTTCTTTGGTCTAACGTTGGGATGTATGTTGGTGGGCATTTGGTTTGTGCCCAAACTAGCCGGGCGCTTTGGTAAGGCGGGCGCCATTCGGCTCGGTGCTTACTTGACGATTGTTGCGAGTGTTGGGTTTTATTTCACCTCTACAGCCTCCATTGAGTGGATTTTCTTTTGGGGATGTTTGGTGGCGCTGGGTGGAACCCCGGTGGCAGTATTAGGCTGGGCAATGATTCCAGATACGGTTGAATATGCACAACTTCGACACGGTGTACGCGCAGATGGCGCAATATTTTCCACCGCCAGTTTTTTTCAGAAGCTGGCTAAAGCTATTGGTGGGGCAGGTACCGCCCTAATTTTAGGGGTTGCAGGCTATCAGGCGCATGCAGTGCAAACTCCCCAGGCACTCGCGGCTATTCACGGTGTGTTGACCCTCATTCCAATTGGCATCATGTTGGTAGTCATTGTGCTGACCAAAATTTACACCTTGGACAAGCGTCGGCATGGCGATATCGTGGCGAAGTTGGCCGCCGAATCTAATGCTTAACTTCTGCTGCGTCACCCCAAGCTTGGCGTAGTTTGTCGATGTTGAAATCTGCCTGCTGCGACGCGGATATTAACACTGCCTCTTGTGCGGCGATGTGTTTGGCAGCTTGTGTAACCTGGTCGGCAACCTGCCACGGAATGACCACTGCACCATGCTGGTCAGCGTGAATAAGCTCTCCGCTTAGAACACGCATACCCGCCACCGTTATCGGTTCGCCATATCCCACCACGTGTATGTAGGCGTGAGAGGGTCCGACGCGATCGGCCATCATCTGAAAGCCTTGCGCCGCATCAGGCAGGTCACGCACGCTACCGTCGGTGATCACGCCTAAGGCGCCAAAACCTTTGTGTATATTGGAATTGACCTCTCCCCAGAAGGAACCGTAGCCTCTTTGCCCATCATCAAGATCTTGGATGATGATCACACTCGGTTTTGGACCTTCGTCGATGTAGGCATAATAACCATCGTTCATGGCGCGAGCTTGTGCACCCTGTAAGTGAGAAGGGTGGGCTGATCGAACGGTGGCGGTTCGGGCGATACCCACCATTGGTGGAAGTTGTGGGCGGGTGCACAGTAATGGTTTAGTGGTATAACCATAGCCGCGGCGTTCTGGTACCAATAACTCAAGAGCGTTACAAACCGTAGGCGTATCAATACTCTGTAAGTCTGTAATCAGACTGGCGGATAGTTCGTTCATGATGACTGCTTCAGGGTTGATGTAAGACACTCGTCATAGGTTTGTTGGTTATCTTGTTTGTACCACTGCAGCAATAGTAACTTCATGCTCATAGCCACAGCTATTGGCTCATCAAACATCAGATGGTGGTAGGTGTCTGGTATGGTTATAGTTGGGAGATAACCTGCTGTAATGTCACTCATGTGCTCGGCGAAGAATGCACCTTCATCTTCGCTATGCTCACCCAAGATTAGTGCTGTGTGGCATTTTAATGTAGCAAATTTATCTCTTTGCGCTACCCCCATTTCGAGATGGTCAAATAGGGTGGGATCAAATTTCCAGGTCCATCCACCTTCCACCTCTTTTAACGCGTACTCTGCCATGTGCTGGAGGACGCCAGGGTGTACAGCGGGTTGTTCTGGAATCAGGCGGAAGCGGCCTTTTGCAGTTGCCTTTTCTGCATAGACACGTAGTTTTCGTGTCGGTTTTACGCCTTCACGTTCTGCACGTAACCCCCATTCCAAGTACGTTTCTGGAGGTGCCGTGGTGAAGTCCATGAACAATATGCCGCCTAGATCTGCGCTGTAATAATGGCCAGTTTCTAAAGCCACATATCCACCAAAACTATGGCCCACCACGTAGGGCCGCTCGCCGAGCTGTGCCGCCTGGCATACCGCCCAAACTTCTTCAGCAAAGATCTTGCCGGAGTATCGTGGCCGCCAATCGCTGTCGCCATTGCCGGAGAGATCTAGCGCGACAACACGAAACTTGTCCGCTAAAAATGGCGCTGTGAATCGCCACCACTCAAGGTGGGCATTGCTGCCGTGGATGAGAACTATGCCGGGCTTGCCCACTTCTCCCCAAGTTTCGAAAACTATGCGGGCACCGTTGACGTTTACCGAGCCGGGACTAGACGGCGTATTGAGGGCTGTGGTAAACCAAAAGGGCAAATCTGACATGTGCAGTAGTACAACCAAAGCCGCGTACCCTAGCATGTCGCTAGGAAAATGGTAGGGTGAACAAGCAAAGTAGGCGTGGGGGAAACGCAATGCAATATCTGTTAGAAGACATCACAGTAGTGGATGCGGCAAGTTATTTAGCAGGTCCTGGTGCAGCTACTATATTGGGAGATTTTGGTGCCAATGTGATCAAGGTCGAGCCACCCGGCGGTGACGGCTATAGAAAGTTGGTGGGCACTTACCCTGTCCCCTACCATTGGCTTTTGACCTCTCGCAACAAGCGTAGCCTGGCAGTTGATCTGAGTAAAGAGGCAGGCCAGAAAGTGATACATGACCTTGTTGCTAAGGCCGACGTATTCACAACAAATTTTCTGCCACAACAATTGGTCAAATACGATTTACAATACGAAGTTTTAAAGGCGATTAACCCTCGACTGATTTACGCGCATGTTAGTGGTTATGGCACGCAAGGTGAGGAAGCGAACCGGCGTGCCTTTGATGTGACTGCTTGGTGGGCTCGTTCCGGGCTGATGGAGTTCGTTCGAGATCCGGGTCAGACTCCAATGCCTATGTCACCGGGCATGGGTGACCATTGTACAGCAACTGCTTTTTTTGGCGCGATCATGAGCGGGCTATATCGTAGGGAGAAAACTGGAGAAGGCTCGTTTGTGTCCACGTCTTTGGTAGCCAATGGCGTGTGGGCAAATGCCATGGCGCTGCAAGGTGTGATTGCGGGTAATGACCTTGGTATTTATCGGCAACAGAGAGGCTGGCCAAACCCGTTCACAGATGCATATGAGTGTGGTGATGGTGCCTATGTGGTGTTGGCGATCATCAATACGGTGCGTGAATACCCGCAATTACTTGCGGCCCTGGAAGCACAGCACATTTTAGAGGACAAACGTTTTGTCGATGTGCCTAGTTTGATGGCTCATCGCAAAGCCTTTAAAAGTGTTCTCGCCTCAGCCCTGCAAAAATACCCCTATAGCGAGGTGTCTCGCCGTTTGCAAGATGCCGGTGTGACACACGGTCCGGTGCAACCCATGGCAGCCATACTGGAAGATGAGCAACTTCGCGTAAATAAAGTGGTGGTTGAAACGGGCGACCAGGGAGAAGGTTACGAACTAACCATCAACAGCCCAATCGATATTAAGGAGGCGCCGAAGAGAACGCCTGTGCGGGCGCCGGACATCGGAGTGGATACCTTAGACATTTTACGCGAAATGGATTTTCCAGAAACGCAGATACAGCAATTGGTTTCCGATCAAGTGGTATTTGCCTTGGGCAAGAATTAGGGCTGGTATGCAATTACTGAGGTTTAAGATATGAAATTAGGCATTCATGCCGGTCCCCAGAACCTCTCCATGGAAGATTTGAAGCGGCTATGGAAAATTGGCGATGAAAGTGGTTTTCATTGGATTTCAGTGTGGGATCACTTTTATGCGAACCCGCTCCAAGACCGCGGTAACCCATGTTTTGAAGGGGTGGCGGCTCTTTCTGGTCTTGCGACCTATACGCAAAACGTTCGGGTCGGTTGTTTGGTGTTTTGCGCCTTGTTTAGAAACCCAGGCGTGCTGGCAAAAGCCGGCGTAACCATCGATCACTTGTCAGGTGGGCGCGCAGATATCGGTATTGGTGCCGGATGGTTGGAAGAAGAATTTCGTGAATTTGGTTACGGTTTTCCTCCGCTGGGTAAGCGTCTAGATCAACTGGAAGAAGCACTAACAATTATTCACACACTCTGGAGTGGGGCTGAAGTAAATTTCAAAGGCGAGTACTACGATATGCAAGGGGCAGTTTGCAGTCCACAGCCCAAAGGGTTGCGTTTGTGGATTGGTGGGCTAGGTAAGGTTCGTACCATCGATCTTGCTGCACGATTTGCGGACGGTTTTAATATGCCGTATGTGCCGCCTGAATTTGCCAAAGACAGGCTGGAACGATTGCGCAAGGCCTGTGACAAACACGATCGTGATTTCGCTCGTATTGATACCAGCGTAAATCTTGGCTTTTATATGAACTCTTCACGCACGCCAGATATTGATCCTCGGGGCTCGCTGACCGGTAGTGTGCAGCAAGCTATCGACTTAATTGGGGCGTTCAAAGACATCGGTATCCAAGGTATCAATATTGCCTTTAGGCCGCCTATCGATTGGGAAAATTTACAAGTGTATATCGAAGAAGTGCTGCCTGTTTTTGCAAAGTAGCACCGCTGAAGATAGTTTATTTGATGAGCCCTTGTACCTGCTGAGTGAAATCTATCCATTGCCCTTGCTGGGTTTGAAAGGGCACGCGGATATGACATTGAGGGCTTGATTCGGGAACGCGGTTGGGCTCATGGCTCGCCTCAAGTTTCAACCGGTGTTGTTTACCAGCGGACATTGTTATGGGTGCGATAGCCCTCGGGGCATAGTGCCATCGCTGGTCATCTGAATCACATGCAACGAAAACTTCTATCTCTCTAGCGCTGGTGTTGTGAAGTGCAATGTGGAATTGATAGCGTAGATCGCCTTTTTCCGTGAGTGTCACACGGTGGTCGACTAAATTTCGGCTTAAGGCAAACATGTCATAGTTATCATCTGGGTGGACGATGTCCTGAGGTTTGATGGCATCGGCCTTGATGACTGCGACATCGACTTCCTCGCCGCGCACAGATACCTGGAGTAAATGTGGGAAGCCACCGACCGCTTCGCTCTTGTGCCCCGTGGTGGCGGCAGCGTTGGTCATCGTGTACGCGACACCGTCACGTTCGAAGAAATGGTAGTGATGGTGATGTCCATAGAACACCTGGGTGACATTGTGAGCTTTAAATAACCTATGCAGCTGGTCAGCATTTTTCATCAGCGCAGGTGGTCTGTGCATGAATACAAACTTGTGCGTGGATTGGTTTTCACTAAGCACTTGTTGCAACCACTTAAGCTGGGCGCCAGTAATTTGATTAACGCCTTCGGTTGAGTCGGAATTCAAGCCAATTATTTGCGTATTCTTGTAGTTGAAAGAAAAGTATAAAGGTCCCCATTGCTCTTCAAACATTGCTTCTAGTTCGGCACTTGGCTTTTTATTGCCGCCAAAAATATCGTGATTGCCTGCAATGGGGATGAAAGGTACAACACCGAGGGGTGCGATTTGACGAGTAAATCGCTGCCATTCTTTTTTTACTGTGTTGGCATCACTGTTGTAACCCTCGATGAGATCACCCACTTGGATAACAAATGCTGGCCGTAGCCGGCGGGTTTGGTCGATGATGCGATTAAACAACGAGGGGTGGTGGAACTGTGAATCACCCAATACGACAAAATGAAATTCGTCAGCCTCGGGTTGAGGCACGGAAAATGGTTTGCCCAGCGCAACCGTGCTTAGCCCGATGACCAACCCTGCCAAACAGATCCTGAATGGGGTACCTAGCTTGAGGTACATCGTGTTTGAGTACCTTGTGAGGTTGCGTAGTCTTCTACCTGTTGCCATAGACGCAATGTGTTGCCGCCCAAAAGCTTGGCAATCTCTGTTTCAGAGTATCCTCGATCAAGTAGTCCCTGAACTAAATTAGGGTAGGTTGAAACATCCTTCAGTTTCGTGGGTAAGGTGTCGCCCACACCATCATAGTCAGAGCCAATGCCTACAGCGTCGATACTGGTTAGCGCAACTATCCGATCAATATGATCGAGCACATCTGCAAGGTCTGCATAGGGATACGGGTGTGAATCGCGATAGTCGGTTAAAAATTCGACCAATGCAGGATCGTCATCGCCTAGATGATTGGCCAACTGGTATGCCTTCGCGGCTTCAGTTCTGCGAGTGCCATAATCTCGCGCGGGTTGATGGAGGAAGGAAGAACCAAAATTAACTTGAATGACACCCTTTTTGCTAGCCAGTGCGACCACCATGTCATCTGACATATTGCGATGGAAACCTGGTGTGAAATGTCGCATGGAAGAGTGCGAGGCGATTACCGGTGTTTGCGATAGCGCTAAGACTTGCCAAAAGGCTGCATCAGACAGATGTGAGACATCTATCATTACGCCGAGTCGATTCATTTCCGGAACCAATTTCTTACCGAACGCAGAAAGCCCCTGCCATTGTTCGTTGCTGTCGTAGCTTGAATCACTGATGTGGTTACTCTTTGAGTGAGTGAGGGTGACATAGCGAATACCACGTTGATAAAAGTGCTCTAAGTTACTGAATTTACTATCAATAGGGCCGCCATTCTCCATGCCCATGGGTAAGGAGATGAGCTTGTTATCAAAGTGAGTGATTAAGTCGGCGGTGCAAGTGGCAATGGCGAACTTTTGCGGATGTTTGGTCGCAATGGCCTCTACATTGTCGATTGACTGTTCGGCAAATTCGAAAGCACCGCCATCCGCATCGACGCTGGCAGGAATATAGATCGACATAAAGGCCGCATTGAGCCCACCTTGCTTGGCGCGGGGGTAGTCAAATTGTCCATCTTCGGTGGCTTCGCCAACATCGGCGGGTTGACGTTGCAGGCGATAGGGCACATCTATGTGGGTATCGACGATCAGATAGCGATGCGCAATGCGGTCTGCTTCGCTGGGTTCTTGGCTAACGCAAGCGCCCAAGTAAAAGGTCGTGATGATGGCGACAACAGTGGTTAGAGTATTTTTATACATGATTGCAGTCTTTTTATACGTGACCGCAGTGTATGGTTCTGCTGTAGTGCAGACAATAGAGTAAGCTCTGCAATTTTGAGCAGTTTGCTCTGGGAGGAGCATATGACCATCATCAAACAAGATGATGTGATCGCCAGTGTTGCAGATGCACTGCAGTTCATTTCCTACTATCACCCTGTAGATTTCATCCGGGCGATGCGTGGCGCGTGGGAAATGGAGGAGTCTCCTGCCGCAAAAGGGGCGTTAACTCAGGTGTTAGTAAACTCTAGAATGTGCGCTGTGGGCAAGCGCCCCATTTGCCAAGACACCGGTATTGTTATTGTGTTCGTAACGGTAGGCATGGATGTGCAGTGGCAAGCTGATATGTCGTTAGAGGATATGATCAACGAGGGTGTGCGCCGTGGATACACCAACCCAGACAACCTATTGCGTGGTTCAGTACTCATAGAGCCAGATGGGGCTCGGGTTAACACGAAGGACAACACACCGGCAGTTATCCACACCCGTATTGTGTCTGGCGATAAAGTAGAATTTGAGGTGGCTGCGAAGGGTGGCGGCAGTGAAGCCAAAGCTAAATTTGCAATGCTCAACCCTGCAGATTCCGTGGTCGATTGGGTTCTAAGCGTAGTGCCGAGTATGGGTGCGGGCTGGTGTCCGCCGGGCGTGTTAGGTGTAGGTGTTGGTGGTACGCCTGAAAAAGCCATGCTATTAGCCAAGGAATCTTTAATGGAACCGTTGGACATGCACGAGTTGCGGTCGCGTGGTGCTTCTACCCATTTGGAAGAAATGCGTATAGAACTGTTTGAAAAGGTGAACGCTCTAGGCATTGGTGCCCAGGGGCTGGGTGGTTTAACCACGGTGTTAGACGTTAAAGTGAAAGACTATCCCACCCACGCGGCAAACAAACCGGTTGGTGTGATCCCAAATTGTTCCGCCACTCGCCATGTGCATTTCACTTTGGATGGCAGTGGTCCGGCAGAATTCACACCACCTGACTTGGGAGAGTGGCCTGATATCAAATTTGAAATGGGCGATGAAGTCAAACGCGTTAACCTCGATACCCTGGCCGCCGAAGATGTACAGAGTTTTCGCGCCGGCGATACATTACTGTTGTCGGGTAAAATGCTCACCGGGCGGGATGCTGCGCATAAGAAGCTGGTAGATATGATCAATGCCGGAGAGAAATTGCCGGTTGATTTTACCAACCGATTTATATATTACGTCGGCCCTGTAGATCCTGTACGTGATGAAGTTGTTGGGCCGGCAGGTCCTACCACCGGCACGCGCATGGATAAATTCACTCGACCCATGCTTGAAAGCGCGGGCTTGATTGGCATGATTGGCAAGGCGGAACGTGGGCCAGAAGCCATTGCTGAAATCAAAGATAACAAAGCGGTTTCTATGATTGCTGTCGGTGGAGCCGCCTATCTAGTGGCTAAGGCCATCACCAAATCAACGTTGTTGGCCTTCCCAGAGTTGGGTATGGAAGCCATATATGAATTTGAGGTTGATA
>QIGT01000044.1 GCA_003230835.1 Gammaproteobacteria bacterium | reverse complement strand
CATTATCGCCGCATCTACACCTAAGATTCTCTGAGCATCTAGTGTCGCCTGGGCGGCTTTATCTGGATTCTTAAAAAAATCGAGACTAGGTAGAGTGCCTTTAACCTGATGATACTCAGGCATGTAGCGCCCCGCTTGACGATTAAGCCAAATTGGCGTGTGGGATGTGGGTTCTCCACGACAGGCCTGTAAGAATACTTTTTCCATTCTGTTCCAATACACAGTGAGGGCGCGGGCGCACCTTAGCAAAGGATGACTTACGCAGGCAATGGTACAAACGCAGATGTCTCATGCAGACCTTTCAATTGCAGGGTGTGATGCTCGGCCATGTGCTCGCCACCCCCAACAAGTTCGGCGGTTACCTGGTCTAGTAGCAGCCCACCATATTGCTGCGCCTGGCTTTGCAATCGACTGGCTAAATTTACCGGCTCGCCAATAACCGTATAATCTCGCCGGTGCTCATCACCCCAACTACCCACAGCACAATAGCCAGAAGCCACCCCACAAGTTGCATCTAGGCAATACAAGTAGCCTGCTTGTTTCCACGTTGCATTGAGACCACTCATCAACTGCCGCAGATCAGCAAAACACGCCACCGCGTTGGCGGCCATTTCCTGCCTAGCGTTAACCTGGACGGCGGGGAAAACACATAGCACACCATCGCCGAGAAATTTGCTGACATGCCCACCATGGGCATCTACCTGGGTGTTTATCGTGCGTAAGAAGTCATTCACAATGCAGCATAGGGTTTCCGGTGGCAGCTCTGTCGCCGCACGGGTGAATCCTGTGAGGTCTACGAAGGCGACAGTTTGCCATGACTGCACAACACTACCTGCACCATGACATGCCAAGTGTTGGGGTAAATCTCTTGGCAGATACTTCTCTAGAACGCGTTTTTCCTGCTGTAGTGCGCGCCGGCCGAAGAGCAAACGCTGGGCTTGAATATGTGCCAAGCGACAGAAAAAGAGAATAGCTACGAAAGCCAGAAATTGCGCTGTGCTGTCCACCCAAACATCACCGCTTAGCAATAGGTTTTGATGCGCAAGAAGAGCCGCAAGCTCAATGGAACCTAAATGCCAGTATGCCCACAACAATATTGCGGCACAGCCACCAATGGCTAAGCCCGGCAAAATAACAAACCCCCAAAGTGCAACATTGCTGGCTAGAAAGACGCACACCATTGCCAACAAGGCACCCAGCGATAACCCATTGAACATCAACATGAATAAACAAGCTGAAAACTCAAACACATGCAAAGTCAGCATCAGCCACTTTGCGATAGCACACTTACGGGTCAAATAGGTTTGTATCAGGGCAGGAACGATGACGAAATAGACTACGCCAGTGGAAAGTGATGCGTTGGCGTTGTATGCCCGCCAGACCAATAGACAAATCAGCGCAAAATAAACACTGTATCGGCATCGCGCGATTGCTTGGAGAAACGGTTTTTCAAAACTGACTGTTTGCACCCATCCATAGTGCTACTCCAAGCTAGCGGCCTATGTCAGCCTCGACTGAATGCGGTGTGCGAAACTTCCATTTGAATTAACTTCGATCAAGCTATCTATTCGTCCCTGAAAAAGCTCTTCCCTGAACTTTTTCAGGAGTACGCCTCAATTCGCGGCACAAAAAACGTGGTTTTTGTTTGCTCATTCTCGGCTCGTGGCGAGTACTCGGCTCACGACGGGCTTCGCCCGCGGAGGGCCGTCCGTGGCCCTCAAGTCGACCTTCGTATTTTGCCAGGTAATGGCGCCCAAGGCGCCATTACCTGGCAAAACCAATACTGAAAATTTGATCAGAAATATATCTCTCTCAACAAGTTAAACTTTATTCAGGGCCGACTATCTAGTCGACGCGCCCCAGTGTTGGGTCAACCTCTACTTCATAGTCAACGCCTGCTAAGCCGAAGCCAAATATCTTCAGAAAATCTTCTCTGAAACCGGACAAATCACCCAATTCGCCGAGATTTTCCGTGGTGACCAAGGGCCAACGTTTTTTGACTTCCGCTTGTATATCGTCGGACAATTCAATGTTGTCCATGCGAATACGTCCCTCGTCATCTAGCCGTAATTTTGCACCTTGTTTAAGTTGCGTGGCAAACAGTCGGTAAATATGCGAGATGATGTCCTCGTGATTGCCTTTTTCTTTCATCACCTTAAACAACAGTGCCACATACAATGGCACCACGGGAATGGCTGAACTGGCCTGGCTGACAATAGCCTTCAAGACTGCTACACGAGAATCACCACCTATCGCTCGCAGATTCTCTGCGATGGCTCGGCTGGCTCGATCTAAATCGAGTTTTGCCTGACCTAGGGTACCCTCCCAGTATATGGGCCAGGTTAGATCAGAACCGATATAGGTGAAGGCTACAGTTTTGCAGCCGGGTGCTAAAACATCTGCTTGCAATAAAGCCTGCATCCAGAATTCCCAATCTTCCCCACCCATCACCGCAATGGTATCTGCCGTTTCTGCATCTGTCGCTGGATCTAGATTGACCTGAGTCACCTCGCCACGTTCGACATGCACAGTTTTAATATCAACAGCTTCACCCAGAGGTTTGATCGTGGAACGATGCAGTACACCGGTACGGGGATGTGGTCGGACTGGCGAGGCTAAGCTATACACGACCAAGTCAATTTTACCCAAGTCAGCTTTGATGGTATCTGTGACAATTTGCCGAACCTCATCAGAGAACGCGTCGCCATCGATGGATTTTGCATACAAGCCCTTATCGGATGCGGCTTGTTCAAAAGCAATATTATTGTACCACCCGGCACTGGCGGTCCGATTGCCTGCTGGTAAACGCTCAAAAGACACACCCAGAGTATTTGCACCACATGCAAAGGCGGAAACCACACGACAGGCCAATCCGTACCCACCCGAGCATCCCAATACCAAAACATTCTTCAATTCTCCAGCGGATACCTCACCTTGGTTCTGCACATACTCGATTTGAGAATCGACGTTGGCTTTGCAACCGGTAGGGTGTGCAGTGGTGCAGATGAATCCTCTTATTCGGGGCTTTACAATCATATTTCTATAGTTCGCTATATTCGTTCAACGGGTTTATTAGGGAGCCGGTGCCATAATACCTTGTGCCACTGCCCAACGCATGGCGGCTTCAATATCGATAACCCATGGACCGTCGCGACGCAGTACCACCTGTGCCACTTCATGCTCACGCAGCTTTATGTCTCGATCTCCGTCTAAGGCCAACACACCAGGACCTGCAAAAGTGACGGCAACGTCGAAAGCAACTTGAGACACCTCACCAACATGCACTTGCTTGAATAATCCCGGCGACAAAGGCGCTAGCATGGGCTTAGCGTTAGCATCTGTGGTTACCAACAAGCCGTAATCGTCTTGTGCATACACCGGATGCAAGAAACCACCAATGGGCGACATGCCAATAGAATTTGGCTCTGCACGGCTGAGGAATATTTTCTCAATGCGATCAGCATCGTAGGGCAACAAATTTCCCACGTGGTCTCGACGCAATAAAACCGCATCAATGAGAGCAACATCTTCGCCACTGGGTGCTTGCACATGCAGCACTTTGACCCTTTGCTTTAAGCCCTGTGTCTGAGCATCTGGCAATCGCCCTGTGGCATTCAATCCCGCCACCATTCCAGCCAACGTAGGTTCTGCCAATACCGGAAATACATTGTTGGTGCCGGTTGAAAGCGGCACCAAATCGATATCAGGAAAGGATCGAGCAATCGCGCGATTGGTGCCGTCGCCACCAAGGGAGACGAAGGTTTCACACCCCGCGTCCAGAAATAGTTGCATAGATCGTTGCGTATCTGATGCATCATTGTGAAGCGGATGCTTAACCATGTGCACCTTAGCATTTAAACCCATATTTTCTAGCGCCATGGAAGATATGCGAAACGGTTCCTGGGTGATGTAAATGTCTGTGACACCCATGGCATCAGCGCCTGCGGCTACCCTGGCCACGATGTCGCGTTTTGCCTCGTGAGTCATGTTAGTCGCCCGCGCGGCCAAGCGCCGAACATCCCGACCGGACATCGGATTGACTGCCAAGCCGATTTTTCCATTACTCATTCTTGTACCGGATAGGCCTCTATTTCATTTCCCGGAGAAGCCTCTATTTCATTTCCCGGAGAAGCCTCTACCAGATAGGCTTCGAGAAAGGCAAATTTAGCCGTACGATCATAGTCTCGGTTCACTTTCTTGCGGAAACCATGGCCTTCATCTTTTGCTAGAACATACCAAACTGGTACTCCGGCGGCCTCTAACGCCACTCGAATTTGTTCACTTTCTGACGCCGGTACGCGCGGATCATTGGCGCCTTGGGAGACAAGAATGGGCGTGGTCATCTTCTCAACATGGTTTAGAGGAGATATTTTCTCTAAAAACGCTCGCATGCTCGGGTCTCGCTCGTCTCCATACTCCACTCGGCGCATGTCCTGACGATAAGCTTGTGTATTCTCCAAGAAAGTCACGAAGTTCGAGATGCCTACGGTATTTACAGCGGCAGCCAGTCGGTCTGGATAATGCACCATGCTCGCCAACACCATATATCCACCATAGGAACCGCCGATAACAGCCACTCGATCACTTCGAAACTGCGTCTTACCATCTATCCAATCTAACAACGCGCCGATGTCTTTCACGGAATCTTCGCGAGCACGACCATTGTCCAATTGCAGATAGTTTTTACCGTAGCCGTTAGAACCGCGAACGTTAGGTGCAATCACCACCACATTCATTTCATTAACATAGGACTGCACCAAGGTGGAGAAATAAGGCCGATATTGAGATTCTGGCCCGCCGTGAATAGAAATCACCACTGCATGTGGCCCCGGTGTGTTAGGCGTGTAGACAAATGCTGGAATCTTACGACCGTCGAAACTCACGTAGTCGATGAGTGACGGGGCAACAAACTTTTGCGAATCTAACCCACCCACTTCACTTTGTGTCCAACGCGTTAATTTGCGTCGACGCAGATCTGCAACGTAAACGTCTTCAGGAGACGTCGCAGAATTTATACTGATACCCAGCTTTTTACTGTCTGGAGAAAACACCAGGCCGGTGACAATACCCTGGGGTAGTTTGGCCATTCTAATCGACTTGCGCGATGGCAGTGCCAATGCGCTTATTCTTGACAGCCCACCTTCATTGATCGAATAGGCCAGTTTGCTTTTGTCGACAGACAGTGTGAAACCCTCAACATTCCAGTCTACATCCGCAGTGATCACTTCGACCTCACCGCTATCGAGCTGGTAATACTGCAAGCGTAGGTACTGTGAATCATGATCTGAGGTAAAGTACACACCACCCCGGCCATCATAGGCGGCATGGCCAACCGACATTTTATTATCGTGACCAAAGAGTGGGCGTAACTGCTTTGTGATCACGTCGAGTTCGTGAATAGAAGATTCGTTCACAGACACTCGGTTCTTCATCAACAACTTGCGTCCGTCTGTAGACCAGCCCAGCGGAAACCAAAACCCTGTCTGCGTTTCCAACACTTTGTTTATAGAACCATCTAACGATTGAATGTGGGTATCCCAATTGCGCCCATTGCGCTGGGTGGTTACGTATGCAAAGCTTCGTTCATCTGGGGCCCAAGTCACATACGCGTATAACGACTTACCATCGCTAACCATTTTTGAATCGCCGTTACTCAGATCCAACAAAAACAGCTGATCGAACTCAGAACCGCCAACATCCCAACTGATAACAACTTTATTTTTCGCTCCTGCGTCTGGAATAGCAACATCTGCCAGCGGCTCCTTTAAAAAAGTCAGCTGCTCTCTATATCCCAGGGCATCACTAACACGATGCATCTGCTCCGCGTTAGCAAACCGAGTGCCCACCAGCAAACTGTCACCCTGCCATCCGTACAGCCCAGCACCTCGCGTATTGGTATATTGCTCTAGCCGCGTCGCCAGCTTTACGGGTAATGCTGGAACATTGTGTACCACGATGCTCGGTGGAATGGCTACCTCATCATCTGCATGCACCACATAAACAGTAAAGGGTATAAGGAGACAGATAAAAAATTGATAGCTACGCAAGGAGTTTGTGTTAAGCATTTTGTTATGCACCGTAGTTGTGAAAGTTTCGTTACGAAGGCTACTCTTCACGGCGAGTATAAAGGGCAATGGTAAAGGCAGCGAAATGCTTCTCATCTGCTTCATGTCGCTGATTCGACTCTAGCTGCCATAGCGACAAATCTAATTCTGGAAAGTAAATATCACCTGCCGGCTTTGCATGTACGTGGGTCACATACAGATGTGTGGCATAAGGTAGTGCTAAGGCATATATGTCGGCACCTCCGATGATCATCATTTCATCTTGACCATCAGCTGAGCATTGGCGTTGCGCAAGTGCCATAGCTGTCTCCAAGTTGTTGGCCACCACAACGCCCTCTCGAGCCCAGTTCTCATCTCTGGTGATGACAATATTGGTCCGCCTTGGCAGCGGTGCCTGCATGCTTGCAAAAGTTTTGCGCCCCATGATGACGGGCTTATCCATAGTCACCCGCATGAAATGCTGCATATCTTTGGGTAAACGCCAAGGGAGTGAATTTTGCGCACCAATGAGCCTATTTTCGGCCATGGCCCAGACCAATGAAATCTTCATCCTAAACGGCTATCGGGGCTTTTATGGCCTCGTGGCTGCGGTAATTAGCGAGGTTGAAGTCTGCATAGGTAAAAGCAAAAATATCTTCCACCTCGGGGTTTAGGGTCATAACAGGTAGGGCCAGCGGTATTCGATCTAGCTGCTTGTCAACCTGATCAAGATGATTCGAATAGATATGCGCATCGCCGAAGGTGTGCACGAAGTCGCCAACTTGTAACTCGGCAACTTGGGCAATCATGAGTGTGAGCAATGCATATGAAGCAATATTGAAAGGCACACCGAGGAAAATATCTGCACTTCTTTGATACAACTGACAGGAAAGTTTGTTGTCGGCCACATAAAACTGGAACAGCGAATGGCAAGGTGGCAGCGCCATGTCATCAACTTGAGCCACATTCCATGCACTGACAATATGCCTGCGACTGTCTGGGTGTTGCTTGATGTTGTTTACAACTCGCGTGATTTGATCGATGGCCGTGCCATCTGCAGCTGGCCAAGAGCGCCATTGCGAGCCATACACGGGACCTAACTCGCCCTGTTCATCCGCCCACTCATCCCAGATATGAACACCGTGGTCGGTTAGATATTTGATGTTGGTTGAGCCCGACAGAAACCATAGAAGCTCATGAATGATTGCCTTCAGGAACATCTTTTTGGTGGTCACCAATGGAAAACCAGCGGCCAAATCAAATCGCAGTTGATGACCGAATACACTGTAAGTGCCGGTACCGGTTCGGTCGCTTTTGAAGGTGCCATTTTCCCGCACATGGCGCATTAGATCGAGGTATTGTTTCATGAGTTAGGGGCGTTTTGCGTGCGTGACCAGAGAACCAAAAGAATACCAGCGATGAGCATCGGGAGCGATAACAACTGGCCCATGGTCAGCCAGTCGAAGGCAATAAAACCAATGTGTGAGTCTGGAGAGCGAAAATTTTCAGTGAAGAATCGCACGCAACCATAACCCATTAGAAAGACCCCAGACACCAACCCCGCCTTACGCGGCTTGCTGGACACGAACCAAACCACGACAAACAACAACAGCCCCTCGGTCAGCGCTTGATAAAGCGGAGATGGATGTCGTGCAACAGTTTCCCATTGCCCAATGCAGGTGTTGGTCAGGCCCTGAACTGCGTCACAAAGATAAACCAAGCCAAAGGGGCTCTCCGTTACCCGGCCTGGCAACTCCATATTAATGAAGTTCCCAATACGCCCAAAACCCAGCCCAATAGGACACAGTGGGACGAGGAAATCAGTAACCTCCAACCACCCAAGTTTCGTTTTGCGGGCAAAAAGTAACATGGCGACCCCCACCCCCAAAAAGCCACCATGGAATGACATACCACCTTCCCAAATCCGTAACAAATACAGGGGATCATCCAACAACGTGCCAAAGTTGTAGAACAGCACATAGCCAACACGCCCTCCTAGAACTGCTCCCATGGCCCCATAGAAGACTAAATCTGAAATATCTGTAGGTGACCATTTGTTTGCATGTTGTTTGGCACGAAGATTCCCTAGCCACCACACCGCAGCAAAACCGGCTAAGAAAGTAAGCCCATACCATCGCAACGCAACAGGGCCCAATGAAACAATGATGGGGTCGATGATCGGATACTGCACACGAAGCCTAGGTAGCTGGGGTTATGCGCACAATACGCAGAATTCGGGGCTAGAACTAGGGAACCTCTGATTAAGTCTCAAAGCAAATGCGAGATTAGATCTTCCCCAGAACCGCCATGATCGAGTAGATTGGGCTGAATTTGATAGTTGGTTTCTAAGAATAGTATGTGCCTAATTTTGTTTGGCTACCGTACCGATCCCGCAACGCCCCTGATTGTCGCGGCGAATCGAGACGAAGCTCATGACCGCGCCAGTAGTGCAGCTGAATTTTGGAACGATTTCCCCAGTGTGCTTGCAGGGCGAGATCTTGTTGCCGGAGGAACCTGGCTCGGTTGCACCCGCCAAGGCCGGTTTGCCGCAATCACTAATTTTAGCAATCCAGATGATGCTCCCGGAAAACTATCTAGAGGCTTGCTAGTACAGAAATTCCTCACCAGCACAGACACTGCCCAACATTACGCCCAACATTTAGCAGGCCTAGACTATTGCGGATTCAACTTATTGTTGTTTGATGGCAACGAATTGGTTTGCACCTCAAATCGCGGCTCTACAGATGTGTTGTCACCAGGATATTACGGACTGAGCAATGCCGAGCTAGGGGCGCAATGGCCTAAGTGCGTACAAGGTGCTCAAGCCCTGAAAACCATTACCCGGCAAGATTTTGCTGACGAGGAATTGGTAGCGCTGTTGGGCAATAGTGCTGTTCCACCTGACGATTTACTGCCTCATCGAGGTAGACCGATAGAGACCGAAAGGCGTGTGGCACCTTGTTTTATAGTGGGCGAGGAGTATGGCACGCGAGCCAGTACTGTTGTTGTCATCCAAAACGATAATATTCGGTTCAGTGAACAGACTTATTTCAGTGCCGGTGAGGTTGGTGGTCTAGTTGAGTTTGAGTTTGCTGTTGAGTAGGTGCGGCCGGAGGCTGACGCGAGTCGGTAAACAACCGCACGTTGGATAGGCCCGCAGACGCCTGCGGAACTCGTCCATTTTGCTGCGCAAAATTCGGACTCAAACATCCTCAGCGCCGCTTCGCGGTTGCTCTGCGCGCCTGCCCAACGTATACGCGGTTTGATCGTTTACCGACCCCACTTCAGCCTCTGGCCTCAAACGCTCAACATCTTCTCAAGGGTTAGAGGGGAGGGTTCTAGCTGGGCTTGTCGAGATAGTTTGTTGGCTAACTTTATTGGCTAACGACGCCAATTGGCAATCTAGATGCGTACAATGCACGCCTCGCATACACTACCTATCAGAATCGTTGGGAGGGAGCGTGACCATGAAAATTTTGACCCTTTTGATAGGCACCTTTTGTCTATTTGTCGTTGTTACCGCCACTGGCAGTACGAATGTGCCGGAATGCGCAGTCTTTAAATATCCAGAATCGGTTTCAACACACATTCGGCTAGAGGTAGGCAGCAAATCAGTTGATGAAAAGCTTGCGTTGCGGCAGACCAGTAGTGATGCTGCTAGCGAAGAGAAATTCTTAGCGCATTTGAGAATCCTACAAATGGCTAAAGCCGTTCAAAGCGCCATGTTCTACGCGGTTCAAACCGATGATCAACGCTACTCGAAAGCACTACA
>QIGT01000272.1 GCA_003230835.1 Gammaproteobacteria bacterium | reverse complement strand
CGTTGGGGTCTTCGTCATAACACACGATGCCTATATAGAGTGCATCTTGGGTAAAACCAACAATGACTTCGGTGCGTTGGCTAGCTGGTTGACCTTCGTAAGGGCGAATTTGGGTAAAGTTACTGGCGACGTTAAGTCCTTTCCAGGCGTCATCGCCTAGCACATCGCCATCCAACACGGGTTCAACGGTTAGTTTTTGAGCAGACAATTCAGGAGGAGTAGGGGCAGCAGCAACGGCGGTACCGCTGATGGTTAACAGCAGTAACCAAATCAATTTCTTCATCAACTAGATCCCGATTAGAACACAACAGCGCAACCCCTTGGGAATTCGCAGCCGCGCAGTATACCTAATCTAACCCACGCTTATTCGGCTGTCATAACTCGAGCAAGAAATTCGTCCATCGACAACTCGTTGTCTAACAATCCACAAACCGTATCGACAAAGGGAGCGGGCACCGACTCTGCGGCAAAAAGTTGCTTGAACATACGCGCTGCGCGCACGCCTTCACTAACCATAACCATGTCTGCTTGAGCTTCTTCCAATGTTTGGCCTCGACCTAGTCGCTCACCCATTTCCCGATTACGACCATGCGGAGAAGTTGCCGTAACGAATAAATCTCCTATGCCTGCCGCAGACAATGCAGTATCTGGATGAGCACCCAACTGTGGTAACACGCGAACCGCTTCTCGATATCCTGCAGTAAAGACTGCTGCTTTGAGGTTGTCTCCACCCCGACCGTCTTGTTTAAGACCGTCTACGACACCACAGGCCAGCGCAATAACATTCTTAAAAGCACCCCAGTATTCGGCACCTTTCGGATCACTAGCAGCCGCCAACGCGAGGGATGGGGTGCTCAGGGTTGCAGCGACTTGCTGCGCCACCTCGACATTTTCACTGGCAACGAGTGCGGTAGTGTAAACACCCATTGCCAGTTCAGGCGCGATAGTGGGACCCATCATCACGCATAGTGGGTTGGTTAAACCAGCAGCAGCCAATTTGCTTCCAATCACGTCAGATATCAGTTGATCGCCCGGAGCCAGACCCTTGGCTAAATCGATGAGGATTTGATCAGGCTGTAAATGCTCTAACAACTGGTCAAACACCTCTAGCACCACGCTGGAAGGCAGTGCCAACGCTATAATGTCTGCTGCTGCAACTGTCGGTGCTATGTCCATAAACACCTCTAGCCCATCCAGGGATATCCCGGCCAGGTACTTTTCATTGATGCCTGATTTTTGCATGCTGTCAAAGACTTCTTGCTCTACGGTCCAACCTCGAACGGTATGCCCAGCAAGTAGCCAGTTTCGCGCAAGCGCGGTACCAAAATTACCGAGCCCGAGCACTGCTATCTGCGTCATGAAAGGTGTCCTTTATATTGTCTTGCGAAACGTATTAGGCGCTATCTGCTTGCCGCCTGCAACAATATCTATAACGTGCTGAATCCACCAGGTAGACGGCGATTATGCGCGCCGTTGTAATGCGCCGCCGGGCGAAAAATTCGATTGTCGAGGCGGCTTTCAACAAAGTGAGCAACATAGCCAAACACGCGCGCCATCGCAAAACACGCCGTGAAATATTCGTTAGGTAGGCCTGCCATGCGAAACACTAGACCTTTGTAAAATTCTACATTAGCGTGCAGTGCTTTGCCGCGTTGTGCCATATGTTGGGTAAAGTGCAGTTCGATTGCTTGCAAAATTTCAAAAGTATGTTGATGCGGTGTGCCTACCGCTAACTTTTTCGACCATTCAAACATATAAACTGCGCGCGGGTCTTTGACACGATATTCTCGGTGCCCCATACCGGGGACCTTGATGTTATTAGACAAGGCATGGTCAACATATGACTTGGCTTGTTCGACATTCTTCAGGTTATCTGCAACATCCAGTACGGCCTGATCGGCGCCACCATGCAGCTCGCCTGACAGTGCGCCGATGCCTGCGGCAATCGCACTGGCAATAGGCGCCAAAGTTGAAGCCACCACTCGGGATGCAAAAGTACCCGCGTTGAAGCTGTGTTCTAGTTGAAGAATTTGTGCCACCTCAAATGCTTTGATGAGCTGTGCATTGTTGCCGGCACCGATGGCGAGAAGAAATCGTTCTGCATAAGGTCGAGTGGGATCGAGATATACCTTCTTTCTGCGTAAATGGGTGGCGACAATGGCCGGTAATTTTGCGGCAATGCGAATGCCTTGATTAGCCTCTGCTAATCCCACATCTGGCCCAACTGAAATCACCGGGATCAAACATTGCAATACCTGCATGGGATGCACACTTGGATCTATCCCGAGCACCAACTTTGTCTCGATTTCGCTCAAGTTAGCCGAGGCTGCTAACAATCCCGCAAATGTATCCTCCAACCGCTCGCAAACCACCCATCCAGCCACTTGGTGGAAAGGCAGTTTAACCAGTTCACCAATCGCCACGCCACGGTAGCTCAGCTCGCCTTGTGCTCCCCGAACGTTTGAAATAGCCGTGGAATCCACAACCACGCCTGCAAGCCCCTTAGCCACAGGTAAAGTCGCTTTGTGTTGATGCAATTTAGTCATCGGCAGCTCCCGTTGAGTAGCAATAAAGCTACGCAATACAAGCCTCGACAACCAGAGCGACAAACTACTAAAAACTTCTTCGTTTCTAATACATCATTCGTTTTAAAGGTTCTATATCACTATTTATTAGAATTACTTATGGAAAGTTAATGCCCAACCTATAGCAGAACGCCTCTATAGACCTTACACTTGAGTTCATGAAAAGCGCCCAGCTACAAATAGAGCGGCATGAAGTGCGTGTTTTAGACGCCATCGTCAACTTTGGTGGTTTCAGCCGCGCGGCGGAGCGATTGAACATCTCACAATCTGCCATCAGTCAAACCATGGCGAACCTCGAACACAAACTAGGCACCCAATTGCTGATTCGCGGGCGTACACCAGAACTCACGGAATCCGGTCGGCGTATGTACAGCTATGTGCGTTTGGTCCTGAACGAAGAACAACAAGCCCTCAGTGATATTGAGCTGATTCGCACCGGCGCATTGTCGACCCTGAGCCTAGCCATCAATTCCATGGTCAATCGGTTCTTTTCAAACACATTGTTGCTGCGTTTCTGCGACCAAAATCCTCTTACCCGTCTCAAGCTAGACGTCATACCCAGTAAAGAGATCATCTACGGCGTAGATGAAGGTCGGTGGGAATTAGGCTTTGGACCCTTCCAAACCGAAATGCCCGGTCACTTCGAAACCCGCGCATTCTTCACCGAAAATAGAGTGTTGGCAGTTCACCAAAACCACCCCCAATTCGACCAGCTCATGAGTTCCCCACAAACCGCGCTAAGAGAAACAACCCTACTCACATCGTACTTAGACGAAGTCACCAAGCGTCCAGAACAGGGTCGGTTGAGAAGTCAATTTTCTGCAGTATGGGAGATCAGTAATCTCGATCTGCGCTTAGCACTAGCAGCTGCGGGGAAGGGTGTAACTTATCTGTCCGATCGCCTGTTATCCGACGCCCAAGAAATGATCGCTATTCCTGGTCTGGCCAGCGCCAGCATTCCGCGCCAAGTTGGCATCTATTATAAGAAACATGAACCTCTTTCTACCGGGGCAAAACGCTTTCTCGCACTCTGCGATCGACACTTTTCAACCCCTGCCTAGTTCACACCTTTCGCCATGACACTTTTCTGACGGTTTTTTGAAGGACTTTAACTAACAGTGACCCAGTTCGCGTCAAGAAATCGTTGCGCGCCTTAAACTTGGCGCGGATTGGTGGAGGATCGCCAGATTTCGGTCAGCCCCTATTTATTAACATTCTCAATTGTTTATGGAGTAACGAACATGAGATTCAATTTGGGTAAAACCATAAAGTCTGTCGCACTCGGAAGTGCATTGGCAGCAGCAGCTACGACCGGCTTTGCAGCCACAGATGGTGTGCCCGGCACAACATCAACGGGTACCTTGGACATTGATTTGATCATTGCTGACCAAGTTCGAATTTCTGGTATGAGCGATATTTTGCTGCCGTTTACTGGCGGTGACGCGATCGGCGCATCAGATGCATGTATCTACAGAAATACCACGGGAACCTACCAAATTATTGCAACCGGTGACGGTGCCGGCGGTGCATTCACGTTAACAGACGGCACTACACCTGTTGCTTACGCTCCTACCTTTGATGATGGAACTGGCGCATCTGCGTTGGTATCTGCCACCGCGCTAACCGCGCAAAGTGGTGCAGACAACGAAATCAACTGTGCCAATACGGGATTGAACGCATCTGTTGGCGTCACTGTTGACGGCACAGACGCCGCCGCTCTGGCCGCTGGTACCTACGCAGGCACTCTGACCCTCGTCGTTGCGCCTGAATAGCACCGAGTAGGGACAATTAAATTGTTCTTGGCAAGGATGCCGGGAGCCATGCTAAAGCGCTATTTACGCCGCCCAGCATGGCTCCCTCTCAACTCACTTTGGCCGTCTTGGGCGCATTTGGGACAGGCACTAACTAAGCTGTTACGCCAAACCCTCCTGTTTACTCTTTTCATAGGGGTGCAACCTCTACACGCCGCACAGCAAGGCACATTGGGACCTACCAGCACCGGAAGTGTCGACATCTTGTTGACCACTGGACTCAACGCCCGCATATCTGGTTTTACAGATCTCTCACTAGGCACCGGCAACGGCAGCACAGACCTCACCGCCAACGACAATATTTGTATAGGTCGAACAGGTGTTGGTTTCTTCGCTAGTGGCGCCTATCGAATTCTAGCCAGTGGCGATGGTGAGCCTGGTGACCCCGCCGCATTCACACTTTACAATGGCATCGAGCGAATTTACTACGACGCCTATTTTAACGACCAAACGGGGCTAACGAGTCGCCAGCAGCTGACGCCAGGGGCCGTGTTAACCGGTCAAAGTGGTTTTGGTTTCTGGATGATCTTGAACTTCTTATTTGGCTGTGCGGTTAATAACGCCAACATTTCTATCGTCGCTCCTGGCGCCTCTCAAGTCGGTCCTGCCGGGGTTTACAGTGGCACCCTGACGCTCACGCTGATTCCTGAATAGACCATCATTTGGTGATGTAGATCCTCCTCCACACGCGATAAGCTTGTCACATGTCCGTGATGCCAAAATTAAAATTGCAGCTGGTGAACCTTTGTTGGTTCTTGGCTGTGTGTGTCACACCCCACCCCGGCTATAGTGCAACGATCGTGATTGTCGATATGCAAGACATCCAACTCGGCACAGTCACCCCTACTGCAAATCTGCTACGACATCGCGCAAGGTTTTGTGTCGCCATGCGCCCTCGCGGGCCATACCAGATCATCGGGCTCGGCACCGGAACAAATGGTAATTTTGCTCTCACAGGCGGTGAGGGGGTTGCAAGTGACATTCCAATGGATGTGTTTATCAGCAACAGACCACAAAGACGCGGGCGCACGTTACATCCCAACATCCCACTGTCTGGATTTCGCGCACAACGCCTTCGACCTGATGGAGAGTGTCGTGGCCGACGTACCTTTATCACCGTCCAAATTGACCCCAGTGATCTAGCCGCCGCAACAGCTGGGCAATATTCGGGCAGCTTGTACCTTACTGTTGCGCCGCAATAACCACACACACGGCCGCATCTAGTACCGCTAAACCGTCTTGAACATAGTATTGCGGCAGTTCTAGGCGGCATTGACGTTTGAACTTGTCCTGCAAGATAAGCGGGTCCGAATGACTCACTTCGACCTGAAACCAACCTTGCTCGTCCGTGGCAGCATAACCTTCAACGTTGAGGAACTTGTGTCTACTGACCGGGCTGCCGTCTTCAAAATAAGCCTCTCCAACCAATACTGTCAGTTCACGGGCTGCAAAGGTAAGTTTTTCAACACTACCCGGATATAGCGTGATTTGTTGGCTCGCTTGTTGATAACCCACTATTTTGTCACCTATGGGTCTAATTCTGACGTTGTAACTTTCATATGCACGTAAGGAAATTACGTTGGGGCGTTGAGCCCAAACTTTGCCCACGACGCGATCGTTAACAAGTACCTCAAACTCACCATACAGATCACCAACCACGTGGATGATGACGGCACCTACCTTGCTGCCTCCATCACCGAGTGTCGTACGTCCTTGAGAGGTGGCAATACTGAAGGCATTGTTCATGGCATAGAACAATTCAGAACGCTGAGAGTCGCGCTGTAAACCCAACTCCAATTCGGTCTGCCGATATTTTCGCGGCACAAAACGAGCACCCGTAACACTACGTTGAGCATCTTTGTTTATGTAGTAAGACTGTTCTACATCACCAAACCCCGGGATTGGTTTAACGCCAGTCCATCGCCCATCAACCAAGCTATGATCAGCTCTACGCCCTGCTGGATCTTCGCTCATCAAGAACTCAGGCTTGATAGTTGCCTGGCCACCTGCAACACCCCACCTATAGGTTAGGCCGACACGAGCCCATTTTTGTTCTGAGCCAAAGTGGCTATCGAAGGTGAAATTTAGGGTGCCACCACGACGTTTAAATACAGCACCCCAATAGGAGAAACCAAAACCTTCATCTTCAACACCGTTGCGCTGGCTCTTACGTGCGCGAATAAAGCCCTGGCCCTGCCCAATAGGAAAGGTGAACGTAGCAAAACCTTGAGTAGAATCTCCTTGGATCAACGAAAATTCATCTGTAGGCGCAATTTCACTTCCTAACGAAATAGAACGATAATCCAGTGTCAAACCGAGACGGTCACGCCGAAAGCCTCCTCTAACAGAATATCCAACGTCTGCGTTTGAGCTGTACAGCACACCACTCTGGAAGTGCCATGCAGGCGAGAGATAAATGAAACCACTCTGCACTACACCCACACCATTGGCATAAACCAGCTCTTGATCAACCGCCAGCCGTTGCTGAAGCCGTCGACTGTAACCTGCCCTTAGCCATGTGCCAGCGCCAGGTCGCGGTACGTAACTTTGCTCACGACGAGCAATTTCTCCAAATTCAACAAAATACTGCGACTCTCCCAAGGGTGGCAGCAAAGTACTTCTCACAAAAAATTGAGTCTGCGTCTGCTCATTACCGTTGATATCGACAACATGAAGGCGCACGTCATACGCCCCATCGGGGAAGGCGCTGGTATCTATCTGTTGATTGCCTGCGGCGTAATAACGAGATTCCAACAATTCATTACCACGATAAACATCGATCCGACTACGCTGCGGAAGAAACAAAAAAATAGGCGTTGCTGCAGCTTGTTCTATATCAGTGCGGGTACTAGTAGAAGTTGCAAAACGCGCGCCTAGAATATCAACTTCGCTTGTCAAAGCGGTAAGGCGTGCCAAGGTACGGAAGCTACCAATCTCATATTCATGATCCTTGCCATCCCTTTGCCAAGACATCTCATACAACTCTGGACCGTTTTCAGTTACTGCATATCGCGCTTGCACACGTGATCGCTTGTGCGCCACAAAACTATCGCTGGCAATACTGTAGCGTCTGTTGCCGCCATTACCGCCCACATTAATTCGAATATTATGCAGCAACGACACAGAGCCACTAGGCGCAGGCAGATAACGTTGTGTCTGAATTTCGTGCCGTAAGAGCTCTGCAGGGTGCACAAATACATCAAGTCGGAAGCGAGAGTCGTCAAACATCACCGCAGCTACTTGAGGTTCTAACAAACCACAATTAGTGGGTTTTTTCTTAGAACATCTTGCAGAGGCATGATTGTCCAGATCGCCGGTAAGAAGCAGAGATATTTTTTGTGGGTCCCGCAAGTTTGGAATGACCTCAACAACCGCGAGTGGATCCGCCAGACGTACCGTGGTGAGATCAAAATCAACAAAGGCCGTGGTCAAAAATTCACCACCAAAATAGACGTCAGCCTGGGTCGTCTGCGTACCAACCAGGTCTTCAAACCCAGCAGGCAGCGAATTATTCACGGTTATAAACGACGCCGAATTGCCGCCATGAACCAACTCAGACGAATTCGCCAAGTTCGAACTAAACAAACAATACAACAGCAGGCACCCACCGAAGCGACGCCTCTTATACTCAAAAAAAGACGCAAAAAAGGACGCGAATAAGCAGAAGGGCTTGCAGACAGTACTCATCAGGCCGAGCCAATAAAATCAATCGACTACGGGTATTGCTCGATAAAGTTGCGTGTCCCCACGCTTTGATAATACGTAACAGGCAAGTCATGCGGTAACTGCTGTACCCATTCATTGCCGGGGTAAACGCGTTTGCCGGGAAGTGGCGTGCACTGCTCTAAGTCCTGACCGGGCTCTTCACACTGATACCCTTCACGCATCAACACGTTTGTGTTGCCTGTATTTCGCACGGTTAAGGTGCGACCTTCCCGGCTGACCTCAAGATTCGACTGAGTACTGTTAGGATAAACAATGGCTAGAATTTCATAACCGATGAGTATTTTTAGGCCACTGTGCTGCGCATCTATACCGCCTACGACAGGTCGCGCGGCGATTCGATAAACACGCTCATGCAGAGTACTGCCCAGCTTAACCAGGCGCACCACCTTGCTAGAGCTCGGCGGCACAATGAGTTTATTTGGCGTAACCAATAACCCTGCTTGCCGGGGATCTACTATAGGGCTGCGATCTTCCTGTGCATCGCCCGGAGATAACACCACGCTGGGGGTAATTTCTACATACAGTGGTTCACTACCGGTATTGTAAACTTCGACATCTTGACGCGATGCATCACCCGCTTCGAAGTGCACAATGACATTGCTGAGTTCCATATTGGCATGGGCGAGCCCACAGACGAACAACCCCAATAAACATCCAATGTGCTTAGCGCGAAACATGTTCCTATTAAACATTGTTACTGTAATCCTTGACAGTTTATTGGCTGCTATCTAGCAGTATGTATGTCATTTTAAAGTCACTGCACACCCACAACCTCGACTGGTTCACAAAATGGAGTAGATTCAGCATAATTCCACTGGTGTTCTATCCATCTGATAACTACAGATTCAGCGTGCCTGTGGTGTTTCGCAACAAGGCTAAAAAAAATGACTCAGGCAAACGGCGATGACCATCGCGTTCTTTTACGCATAGATACAAGCCCCATGGGTGAGCTTTCTCAATCTCGGCAGGCGTGCAATCTAATTGTCGATCACATAGCGCCCACGCAAACCATTGTGCGGGACCTATCTCTGCACCCGCCTGCCTTCTTTGACGCCACCTGGGTCAACGCGAATTTCACCCCGCATGAGGAGCGCAGCGAAACGCAAAAACAAGCACTGCGCCATTCAAACGAACTCGTGGACGAGTTGAGCAATGCTCGATGGGTGGTGATTGGCGCGCCCATCTACAATTTCGGCGTGCCAGCTCGCTTGAAGGCTTGGATAGATATGGTCACCCGAGTAGGCAGAACGTTTGCCTATACCACCACAGGTCCTAAGGGCCTGCTCGACGATAAGCCTGTCATCATTGCGGTATCGTCGGGGGGTACGGTGCTCGGCAGCGAGCTAGATTTTGCTACACCCTATCTCAAGCATCTGTTTGGTTTCATTGGAATCACCGATGTGAGATTCGTTTACGCCAAAACTTTGATAGAGGACTTTTCAGCATCAACAGCAAATGAGATTTTAGGGACATTCTAGATCGGTAGCGAGCTGTCAGACTGCGGCCATAATGCGCTCACCCAAGGTCTCATTAGGTTTGTTGATTTTTCTTTCGTTGCGCAGGTGTCTAACCAAGCTGGCATCGCCTTGTTTACTTGCCGCACTTAGTAGCGTGAGGTTGATGATATCTCGTTGCGCATGACTGCCACCGAAACCATGCGCAACGTCACGAGTTTTCAGCAACAATTCTACCGCCACATCATACTGCTGCACA
>QIGT01000152.1 GCA_003230835.1 Gammaproteobacteria bacterium | reverse complement strand
TCTTCACGCACCGCACTGATACCTAAGTCAGTAGAGAACGCGCCGAAGCTGTCGTCCCAGAACTGATAACCAACACCAGCACCTAGAGTGATTCGTTCATCAATACCCTTTAATTCATCAGTGAAGTATTCGGCATTTCCCGACGCATACCACTTTTCACTTAAAAAGCGCTTGTAGCCATAATCCAAATCAAACTGGTCCTTGGTGGAAACACCTTCCGCTTCTTCTTTGCTGACCAATAGCGACAATGCATGTTCGACTGTATCGCGCTTGAGGACTGATTCAATCAACGTGTTCAAACTTTCCGTGTCGGAATTGCCGTTAGAGATGATCAATGACACATCTGCCCGCGAAGACCATTCGGAAGCAAGACCCGCCAACCCTAAATTGGAATTGCCTGCTCTTTGCACACTGGCAAGCTCCACAGATAGGCTGCCGTTGTCACCGACAAGTATCTGCTCCCCATCTTCTACCGCAAACTGTCCGGCTACCTTGTTAGACCCTGTATTGACCTGAAATGAACCTTCAGTTTCCAGCGTTGCGATGGCTGCAAGATCTATAGGAACGCCACCCGCGTACTCCGTAATGAGTAGCAATCGGCCACCAGAAATACTATCTACCGTCCCAGTTAGCCGGTCACCATTCTGCATGACAACCACGTCTGCTAACGTGCTCATTGGCATGCTAAATAGCAATACCATGCATAGTCTTCTCATCATCTTTTTTCCTTTTTGGTCAGTTACTAGATTTCTTTTTGATCAGTGCCTGGGCACCCACCCAATCTCGGGCAAAATACTGTGCCGTGCGCCCATTTCGTACACCACGCGCCAATGCCCACCTAAGGGCTGCTGCGCGCAGGGTGACGTCTTCAAGATCAACATCCAGTCCGTGTTGCAACGCTAGTTTTGCGACCCAGTGATTTACCACGTCGAGATAGGCGTCTTGCCGAAAGGGGTAGAAGGACAACCAAAGTCCAAAGCGATCAGACAGTGAAATTTTTTCTTCAACAGCTTCGCCTTCGTGCAACTCGCCATCGATCATTTGTGTACGCCGATTCTCACTCATGTATTCCGGCACTAAATGTCGCCGATTCGAAGTCGCATAAATAAGCACATTTTCTGCTGTCTTAAAAATAGAGCCCTCTAAGGCACTTTTGAGCTCTTTGTAGGATGAGTCTTCTGCATCAAATGACAGGTCATCGCAAAATACAATAAATTTGAAGGGTTCTTGCGCTAACAAAGCAACGATATCAATCAGTTTGGCTAAATCTTCCTTACGTACTTCAACCAAGCGTAGCTTTTGTTCGGTAAATTGATTGAGTAATGCGTGAATGAGGGAAGACTTGCCTGTACCTCGCGCGCCCCACAACAACACGTTATTTGCCGGTAATCCCGACAGAAACTGCTCGGTATTGGTTATCAGCTTGGTTTTCTGCTCCTCAATATGCAGCAAATCATCCAACTTAACTTCATCTACGCTACGGTGTGCAGAAAACTCGGCGTGCCATCGATATTCCCGCCAAAGTGCCGCCACGTCGGCGTTCCAATCTACCGCCGTCGCTTCCGGCAATAACGCCATAAACCGGGTTAAAACGTCATCTAGCAGTGAATTTTGATCGTTTTTCGACAAAAGGGGCATGCCTTGCAGATTTCAGGCGCGCATTGTACTCAACTGATATGTGAGATCGAGCAGAACATGGTAAAATTTTCGTATGTCTACACTTCCAGATAGCGAGCGCCGAACAGGGCCCAAAGACCGCCGGTCACCCAAGCGTGAAAGACGTAACGACGATCGCGTAGCAGATGACCTAGAACCCAGGCGTCATGTGCCCGACAATGATCGCCGTAACAAAAAGCGCTAACAACCCTACAGCCGACCTAACTCTGTCAAAAGCAGGTCTGGCCTGTCGGTAATTATTCCACTTGCCCCGGCGTTTATCGCCGCGCGCATGTCCGCCACATTGTTGAGTGTCCAGTAGTCTACTGCTAAGCCCCATTGTTTAGCAGACTTCACCAAACTCCCATCTAACAAGGTTACCCCACTGCTCTCTTTTTTTAACTGCAAAGCCAGCGCCGGCGAGGTAAACATCTTTGCCATGCGCAAATAATTATAGCCTACAAACCACATCACATCTGTCGGACCAGCACTGGTTGCCACACCCGGGCATTCGTGGCGAAACTCATCCAACACGCTGTCATGAAAGGAAGCAACTAATGTTAAAGACGTGCGCGTGTGTTTTTTCAGCAACAGACAAACATCGTCAACAATTGACGGTTGTTGCTGTTTGAGTTCCACATTTATGCGCATACCAGGATAAGCGGCCAGCACTTGATCAAATGTTGGGATTTGAATACCCGAACCTCGATACGGAAAACTGTCACCGTTAAACGGCCAGTGATAACCGGCATCTAAGGACTGTAGTTGTGCTAGCGTCAGATCGCGTACAGCACCTACCCCATTCGTGGTGCGTTCAACAGTCGCGTCGTGAATAACCACTATGTGACCGTCTTGGCTGCGATGCACGTCCATCTCCAACACATCCACGCCCAAGGACATCGCATGGTCAAAAGCGTGGAGTGTGTCGCCAGGGTTTAGCAGGTTGCCGCCTTGGTGTGCAATCACCATCGGGGTCGGTAAGTCAAAATACTCGGTGGCTTCACGCGGTGTTACGTGACTCCATCGCAGCGCGAAAATCAACACTAAAGTAAAGCCTATAAGCATCCAATTGCGTGTTTTGCGATTCATCAATAGCGGTGTTTTAGTGGGTATTTCGCTGCATTTTTACCACATTACTGGATTCCTTTAGATAAATACGGCGCTCGCCTTTAGCGTTCTCGAGCCCAATATTACCCGCTTGAAAATACTGCAAGTCGTATGATTCGAGGCCGTCTGGCGTGTGTAATTTCATCATGTGACCTTGCAACTTCCAGGCACCTTGAGTTTTTTGCTCTTTTTCTGTACGTACATACGTGCCGCCACCAGGCGCACCAGACAGGATCAGTTCGCAATCTCCTTGATCCCAATGCCATCGACCGACTAACCCGAGTTTATTCAGCCATGCAGTACGTGCATTTCGCGTCATGCGAATGTAGAAAAAGGCACCGACACAGACCGCCACCACCAACAACAAAGACATCACTTACCTCTTAAACCTGCTTGTCTGCTATGCATTTTTGTTGCGCAACCCGCTTCAACTCGCACCAAACTCTTGTGCGTCGAGCTGATAGAACACTGTGTCTAGTCCATGCCATTCCCGGCGTTCACGAAAAGACATACCAAGTTTTTGTAGTACTCGCACAGATCTTTGGTTCGGGGTATCCGTGGCTGCAATCACCTGAGAAATATTACATTCATCGAAGCCGTGATGCAGTACTGCCCGGGCCGCCTCTCCACCAAAACCCTTGCCCCAGAAATTGGGTTGCATGCTGAACAACAATTCCATATCCCGACCGTTTTCAAAAACTCGATGCCCACAAAAACCGACGAACGCGCCATCATCAGGATCTACCTTTGAACAAATGAACATGGCATAGAAGCCGGTACCATGCGCGGCAAAACAAGCCTCGCTATCAACCACCATTTCACGAACGCGATCTACGGAAATGATCTGACCCTCCCATAGATAACGGCGAACCTCAGGATCGATACTCATCTCGTGCACCGCAGATACATGACTTTCATCGAGCGGCAGCAGCCGCAATCGGTCTGTGCAAATTTCCCCCATGCGCTGCAGTTTGCCATAGCCAATGACATAAGCGAACATCTACGCAATCTCAAAACAGAGAACACTCATGCGATTCAGTATTTGGCCCACACCTAGCCTGCCCTACAACGATGTTTTAGAAATTTGCCAGCACGCGCAAAACACCGGCTGGGATGGCATGTGGTATGCCGACCACTTCATGCCTAACGCACAAGACACCTCAACCCCTTGGCCGGAAGCTTGGATTACACTGGCAGCCATCGCCACTCAAGTACCGAGATTGCGCATCGGCACCTTAGTCAGCGGCAATACTTACAGACACCCTGCTGTACTGGCAAAAATGGCGGCTACCCTCGACCACATCAGCGCTGGACGGGTGGTCCTTGGCCTAGGCTCAGGCTGGCAGGAAAACGAACATAAACAGTATGGGTTAGAGTTTTACTCAGTGGCGCAACGCTTAGATCGCCTCGATGAAGCTTGTCAGGTGATCAAATCACTGTTCAACCAAAGTAAGTCAAATTTCAGCGGCAAACACTACCAATTGCATGACGCGTCATTAGAGCCCAAGCCGGTGCAATCACCTCTACCTTTAATGATAGGCGGGGGTGGCGAAAAAGTGACGTTGAAAATCACGGCTAAGTACGCAGATGAATGGAATGTTTGGGGGGATCCCGCCACATTGCGACATAAAATGGAAATTCTAGACCAACATTGCGCAGACCAAAATCGCTCACCCAAGGACATCCAACGCAGTGCAGTGGCACTATTGTTCATGAGCGAAGATGGCGCCTATCTAGAGAAAATGCGCAACGCTGACATCGAGCGACCGCATATTGTTGGCACGCCAGCAGAGGTCAAAGAAGTCATCAGCCAGTACCAAGAAGCCGGCATAGATGAGTTCATTGTGCCCGATTTCACCCTTGGCGGTATGCCACAAAAACTGGCCACTATGGATCAGTTCATTCAACAAGTAGCTGGGCGTTGATTCAAACATGACAACCTAGTGTCGTGAGGAAGGTAGTTTCGTAGGTATTTCGGCAAGACAAAGTCAGTGAGGAATGTCGTCGTCACCCAACTGATGTAAAAGCTCTGCCACGGTGAGCAGTAGGACCTCATAATATCCTCGAATTTCTTGCTTGCGCCCAGGCTCAACCATCGGCAATTGCTGTGTAGAGCTGCGTAGCCGACGCAGTTGTCCGAGAATATCGTCACGTAATTGGCGGGCGTGAAATACCTCTAGTAAATCGATAAGGCCTTGCTGATTTTGTTCCATCTATATGCTTAATCCCTTTTATACAATCTAGTTGGCTCCAAGCCAAATCGCCAATATTTGATTCAGATTTCTGTGACACGGATTGCAACAACAGCCTTGCGTTCTTAGTTTGGGCTCCCAAATGAGGCCTTCTATGAGTTGTAATATAAGACAATGAAGTGCCGTATAAAGTTGCAACCTATATAGCAACCAATACCTTTGTCCGACTAAACCAACTTCAACGACCCACAGCTCTTCCAACACGATCAAATTCAAGCCTTTGCATATGCCATGGATCTTGGAATGGTTCTTGAAATGGTTCTTGAAATGGTTCTTGAAATAGATCCCAAATAAGATCTTTGCATGCCGTGCGGTACCAGCGTTGTCCGCCACCGACGTCAGACAGATCTCCAGTGATATTACTTTGTAGGTTATAACAACCTTTTGCGGTCTTTATGTGACGACTGGTTGGGCCTTCTATCTTGGTGTATGCATCTATCGACATGCCATGCATCGCTACACTTCTTACTTCTAAGAGGTGGTGGCGCGCTTGGTCGTCACGTCGGCTTTCTAATTGCTGAAAGAATTGCGGGCGAAAAGCACTGACAACGTCGTCTGTTTCGTTCCGCGGAGTCACAATACTTCTTGACCACCCAGCGGGCCTCGACAAATTCAGTGGCTTAGTAGTTTCCAGCACCGGGGTACTTTGCTGCTGAGGAATGTCAGAGTTGGATAGTATGGGAGCTGCGACTGGTTCGCTGGCTGATTTAGGTGGGTGGGCTACCTTGGGCGAGTGGGCTGTTTCGGGTGGGTAGGTAGATTCCTGTTCCTGTTCGAGCAGATTCTCAACCAACAGCAGTTCAATATCTACACGCGGTACCAGCTGTCTTTCTACAGGGAACCAAATCAGCACCAGAATATGAAGTGCAACAGCACCGCCTCCACTGACCCAAATGCGAACATTACCCATGTCTCATTATCTATATCAGGCCAACTAAAGCTATTTCTCAGATGTTTCCATTGGTCACAAAGTGTATGTATGTGTTCATCAAAATCTTCATTTCAACTTCCAACTGCATCAGCTTCATGGAAAAATGAGTGCATACAAAGCGTATATACAAGAGGTTGAAGAATGGCTGAGGCATACATCATAGACGCAGCGCGAACCCCACGCGGCATTGGCAAAGCAGGCAAGGGTTCCCTCGCGGAATTTCACCCTGGACGTTTATTGGCCAAGGTGTTCGAAGAAATTGGTCTACGCAACAATTTGAATACCGATGAAATCGATGACGTCATTGTCGGCTGCTCTACCCAGGTCGAAAAGCAAGGCTCGTGTGTTGGGCGCATGGCAGTGTTGGATGCTGGCTGGAGTACTCGGGCCAGCGCCCTCACCCTAGATCGTTTTTGCGGTTCAGGCATCACCAGCGTCAATCTAGCGGCTGCGAACATCATGAGTGGCATGGATGATTTGTGTGTCGCTGGCGGCGTCGAGATGATGTCCTATACAGCAACCCTAGGTAACTCAACAAACAACCTAACCGTAGATGGGGGCAACTTACACTTAAGAAACCTTCACCCCCAGCCACACCAGGGCATTTGTGCTGACATGATCGCCACCTTGGAAGGCTTCAGTAGAGACGAGTTAGACCAACTTGCCGTGGAAAGCCAGATTCGTGCTAAACATGCCATAGACAACAACTATTTCCAAAAAAGCCTGATCAAAGTACACAACGATGACGGTACTGTCGCCTTGGATAGAGAAGAATTTCCACGTCCGGGTACAAGCATGGAAACCCTGGCGGGACTGAAGACCGTATTCGACCAATACATGGCCGCCCCCATCGATGATGGCGGGGAAACATTCGATCAATTGGTTAAACGAAAGTACCCAGATTTACAAATTAACCATGTGCATCATGCTGGCAATAGCTCTGGTGTAGTCGACGGTGCGGCGGCGCTCATTTTGTCCAGCAAAGCCTACGCAGATAAGGTCGGTTGGAAGCCCAGAGCGCGTATCCGCGCAATGGCTACCGTCGGTGGCAGTCCAACCCTAATGCTCAATGAGCCAGTGCCAGCCGCACGTAAGGTGTTGCAACGCGCAGGCATGAGTATCGATGACATCGACTTATTTGAAGTGAATGAGGCATTCTCAGTGGTTGCAGCAAAGTTCATGCGCGACCTAGCGCTAGATCCGGCGAAGGTAAATGTAAATGGCGGCGCCATGGCCTTAGGTCATCCGATTGCAGCCACCGGCTCAATATTGATTGGCACAATTCTAGATGAACTAGAACGCCGGGATTTAACCACCGGTCTAGTGACTATGTGTACCGGGGGCGGAATGGCACCGGCCATCATCATTGAACGTATCTAGGCGTAGCACCTATACCTCGCTCTGGGTCTCTCTCTGGGCCTATCTGATGGTTTTGAGTGTTTCCGGCTGTGTCGACGACCGTTCTAGCTTTGAGAGTCAAAGCCAAGTTTTCCTAGCAGACTGGTTCGACAATGCCACTCTGCTTGCCCACAGCGGAGTGAACCTAGGCACACCGCAAGATGCACCTTGTCATGGTCTAGGTTTACTAAAACACGCAGAATATTCCTGCTCTGACATGCTTTCCAACGCAGCTCAGGTAGATCCGAGTAGCCGCACACTGCAGTCAGTTTTAGCGATAGATTGTTTCGCCGATGTCTGCGGTGATTTTATGCAGAGTACCTTCGCGAGCCTAGACATTGCCGGTAACGAGATACATGAGACTGTCTTAGTGAAACGCGACCAAGGCCAGCTACGCATGTACTGGTACCGAACAGACGCGATGTTGGCTGCGTTACGACAAAAAAACCACCGTAATCAAGACGATGGCAAGGACCCACTACACGTCGCCTACGCTGAAGTCGTCGCTCGCTACCCGAGCCTCTACGAATTTCCACCGTGTCATGGCATACGGGTAACCTCTACTAACTTAGCCGGTACCTTGGTGCGCAAAGACGCCATCGATGTTGCCAGTATGCAAGCTATGGCCAGCAGTTGTGGTGAGCTGTTCTGTTTCGGCTTAGTAGGGGACAAAATAGCACCCATGTGCCCGGCCAAAGAGATCTAGTGAACCACCATCAATAACCACAGAGCCCACCATGAGTGAACATTCAGAATTTCGCGCGCAAACACGTGCTTGGCTGGCTGAGAATTGCCCACCAGGCGCGAGAGGTGTTGGCCAAACAGCCTGGGGAAGCCGAAAAATTGATTTGCAACCTGATGTCGCACTTTGGCTAGAGCGAATGGCTCAAAAAGGTTGGACAGTGCCGACTTGGCCTAAAGAATATGGTGGAGCGGAACTCGACCGAGAGTTGTACCCCATTCTCATTGAAGAATTAAAACAAATTGGTGCACGAACCCCGCTCACCGGACGCGGGGTTAACTATATAGGCCCCACAATACTGGAATTAGGTACCCATCAGCAAAAGGCCAAATGGCTGCCGCCAATCGCCCGTGGCGATGGCGGTTGGGCGATGGGTTACTCTGAGCCAGGTGCCGGCTCAGACTTAGCCAGCCTAACCACGCGAGCCGAACTGGACGGCGATCACTATGTCATCAATGGCAGAAAGACTTGGACGTCTGATGCCGCACATTGCGACTATATTTTTGTCTTGGTGCGTACCAGCCCGGAGAAACCTAAACACCAAGGTATTAGTTTAGTGTTGGTGGACATGGATCAACCCGGGGTCCAAATTCATCCAATACAACTCATATCTGGCGCATCTCCTTTCAACGAAACCCTATTTGAGAATGCGTTAGTTCCAGCCTGCGACGTCATCGGAGGGGTTGATCAAGGATGGGCTGTGGGTAAGCGCTTGCTCCAATTCGAAAGATCTACCCATGCCGGCATCAACACTTCCGGATCTCAAGGCGGGCGAACGTCCGAGAGTCTTTTACCTGGAAAAATCAAACCCTATATAGGTCTAGACAACGGCAAACTGGCAGAACCACAGGTTCGAAAAACACTGATTCAGCATGAAATAGACTATTTTGCGCAAAAACTCACCCAACAACGTGTTATTGAGGAAACTCAAGCTCGAGCACCAGGCTTCGCTTCGTCAGCCATTAAACTGAGTAACGCGCTGATTACACAACGAGCAGACGAAATACTCATGCAGGCGATGGGAACACAAGGGGTTGGTTGGGATACCGACAATTTTAGCAAAGATGAAACACAAGCCACACGTGAGTGGCTACGTCAGAAAGCGCTGACCATCGCCGGTGGCACCAAAGAAGTGCAGCTCAATATTATTGCCAAGCGCGTGCTAGGCTTACCAGACTAACAAGCCCACTTACCTATATCTATTGGTGCTAGGGTTGGAGCCGTTCGATCAGCCATACCCCATCCACCAAACGATAACGAAAACGGTCATGTAGGCGGCTCACTCTACCTTGCCAAAATTCATACTCATGCGCGTTTAGTTGATACCCCCCCCAATCCTCGGGTTTGGCTACATCATCGCTGAATTGCAGTTGCAAGACCCGTTCTGCCAATATTTCGCGGCTTTCAATCACATGGGACTGGGTAGATGCGGCGGCGGAAAGCTGGCTGTCTAGAGGGCGACTTCCAAAGTAGGAGGCAGATTCATGCTGGGTAATCTTCTCTACCGTACCACTGATCCGAATTTGTCTTTCTAGCTCACGCCAGTAAAACAATACACTGGCCTGAGGATTCACTGCCAACTCGTTGCCTTTTTGACTGCGATAGTCGGTATACCAAACAAACTTGTGAGCTTTATAATGTTTAAGTAAGACGATGCGCACCGAAGGTGCTCCCATGGCATTGACCGTCGCCAAACTCATTGCGGTGGCATCGAGTTGGCCAGCGGCCAATGCATCATCCATCCATAACTTGAACTGCATCGCAGGATTCGACCTAAGTTGCGTTCGTCGTAACTCGTTCAGCGCATATTTTCGTCGCACATCGCGTTGATCGCCATCGCTTTCATGAGACACTC
>QIGT01000244.1 GCA_003230835.1 Gammaproteobacteria bacterium | reverse complement strand
CCTGGGGGACGTCTCCAGAAATGGTCGTAGGTGTTAACTCGCAGGTTCCCGAACTTAGTAGCATGGCGGATGATGTGCAGCGAGAAGCTGCAGGGCACGCGCTGACTTATATGGGTTTAACCCCGGGGACCGCCATTCAAGACATTCAGCTTGATCGTATATTCATCGGCAGTTGCACTAACGCTCGAATTGAAGATCTTCGCTGCGCTGCGCAAATGGTGAAAGGTAAAGTGTTGGCGAAGAACATTAAAGAAGCGTTAGTTGTCCCGGGTTCTGGGTTGGTTAAGGCCCAAGCTGAGGCAGAGGGCCTCGCGGATATATTTATTCAAGCAGGATTTCAGTGGCGTGCAGCAGGATGTTCTATGTGTTTGGCGATGAATCCAGACAAAGTTGCCCAGGGCGAGCATTGTGCGTCCACCTCCAACAGAAACTTCGAGGGCAGACAAGGTTACGGCGCGCGCACACATTTGGTCAGCCCTGCAATGGCTGCTGCTGCGGCCATTGCAGGACACTTTGTCGACATTAGGGAGTGGTCTTGATGCGAGCATTTACGCGCCATACAGGGACCGCGGCACCTTTGGATAGAGTCAACGTTGATACAGATCAAATCATACCTAAACAGTATCTGAAATCGATTAAGCGCACTGGCTTTGGTGATTACCTGTTTGATGGTTGGCGCTTTAATGACGAAGGTGATATCGGCATGACGCCAAACGAACGGGATATCAACAGAGACTTCGTGTTGAATTTTGCGCGCTATCAAGGCGCTTCCGTACTTTTGGCGCGTGACAACTTTGGCTGTGGCTCTTCTCGTGAGCACGCCGTATGGTCGCTGTTGGAATACGGTTTTCGAGTGGTTATAGCGACCAGTTTTGCAGATATATTCTATGGGAATTGTTTTAAAAATGGCCTGTTGCCAATTGTACTAGAACAAACAGCCTTGGATAAGTTATTCGAGCTTGCGCAAACAGAAGTAGAAGTGGAAGTTGATCTTGAAAAGCAACAAGTGTCTGTGCTGAAACCGGCAAGTTGCGGTGCAACGTACTCGTTTGGAATCGCGCCAGCGCTGAAGGAAAAAATGCTCGGCGGTATGGATGACATAGCCATGACCTTAGAACAGCGCGAGATGGTAGTCGAGTTTGAAATTCAGCATAAACAAGCACAACCTTGGTTGTTTCAGAGAGGGAATTAGAAAGGTGACGACAAAGAATATTTTTGTACTGCCTGGTGATGGCATTGGTCCAGAAGTGGTTGCTCCGGCATTAGAAGTGCTGCAAAAAGTTGCGAGCAAGACAGGCTTTGATGTCAGTATCAGCGAAGGACTGGTGGGAGGCGTCGCGATTGATGCAACAGGTTCGCCGCTTCCTGAAGAAACCGTAGCCCAAGCTAAACAAGCAGATGCAGTATTGTTAGGTGGGGTCGGGGGTCCGCAATGGGATCATTTGTCTACTGACAAGCGTCCAGAAAAAGGCTTGCTGGGTTTACGCTCCGAACTGGGTCTATTTGCGAACCTACGTCCGGCACTGGCGTTTGGGCCGTTGGCACAAGCTTCTTCGTTGAAGCCAGAGCTGGTCGCAAATTTAGACATCCTGATTGTTCGAGAGCTTACGGGCGGTATCTATTTTGGAGAACCACGAGGCATTGAGACGCGAGCCGGTCAGCGCGTTGGATTCAATACGTTGGTGTACAGCGAGCAGGAAATCGAACGCATCGCACGGGTGGGGTTCGAGCTTGCGCAGAAACGCAATGGGCGCCTCTGCTCGGTCGACAAAGCCAACGTATTAGAAGTGTCACAGTTGTGGCGGGAAGTAGTGACTTCAGTCCATGGCGACTACCAAGATGTCGAGCTTTCCCACATGTATGTAGACAATGCTGCTATGCAGTTGGTACGAACCCCCAAGCAGTTTGATGTGCTTGTGACCGGCAACATGTTCGGCGACATATTGTCCGATGTTGCAGCGATGCTGACAGGCTCATTAGGCATGCTGCCTTCGGCTTCTCTAGCAGCCAGCGGCGTTGGCTTGTACGAACCCGTGCATGGAACTGCACCAGACATCACCGGTAAGGGGATTGCCAATCCATTGGCGACGATCTTGTCGGTGGCGATGATGTGCCGATACAGTCTTGACCAAGCGGCAGCCGCTGATGCGATAGAGGTGGCAGTGTCTGCCTGCTTGCAAGATGGCTATCGAACCGAAGATATTCGGGGTCATTCAAAAGACCAGGTTGTGGGTACGCAAGCCATGGCAGATCTAGTAATGGAAAAATTATAAATGTTTAATAATCAAAAGGTTAGAGTTGCAATCGTAGGAGCTACTGGAGCTGTCGGTGAAGCACTCATAGATATATTGCAAGAACGAAAGTTCCCAGTGGAGACGCTGTATTTACTTGCATCGCAGCGCTCTGCAGGTAGGCGGATTCAATTTCATGGCAAGAGTGTCATGGTGCAAGTATTGGATGAATTCGACTTTAGCCAAGTGCAAATTGGCTTCTTTTCAGCAGGTGCGGGGCTATCGGCAGAATTTGCACCCAAGGCCGCGGCTGCTGGGTGTATTGTCATCGACAATACCTCGCACTTTCGCTATGAAGATGACATTCCTTTAATTGTACCTGAGGTGAATCCCGAGCAAATTTCTGCCTATTCCAATCGCAACATCATCGCCAACCCAAACTGTTCCACCATTCAAATGGTGGCAGCATTGAAGCCAATTCAAGATGCGGTGGGGATTGCGCGCATCAATGTCTGTACCTACCAGGCGGTGTCTGGTGCAGGCGCGGGTGGTGTGCGCGAGCTTGCCGCACAAACAACCAATTTGCTGGCCATGAAAGATCTTGAAACCAAGGTGATGCCGGTTCAGATAGCCTTCAACGTGATTCCACATATCGATAAGTTTATGGACAATGGCTACACTAAAGAAGAAATGAAGATGGTGTGGGAAACCCGTAAAATCCTCCAAGACGATGATATACAAGTCAACCCAACCTGCGTGCGTGTGCCTGTGTTCTATGGTCATTCTGAGGCAGTGCACATCGAAACTAAGACACAAATCAGCGCATTAGAGGTCACAGAGCTACTTTCGTTGAGCCCCGGTATTAAAATCTTCGCGGATGAAACTTATCCCACTGCGGTGGAACATGCAGTAGGCACTGATCCTATCTATGTCGGGCGTATTCGGGAGGACATTTCCCATCCAAATGGCATCAACATGTGGGTGGTAGCGGATAATGTGCGCAAAGGAGCGGCGTTGAATAGTGTGCAAATAGCGGAACTCTTGCTCAACATCCAATAATTCGCTCGGCTGCAGTGCGACAGGCCCGGTTCCCTAGGCAACAAAACTGCGTTGTAAGAAGAAAATGTGTGGCCAGCTTCACGAATTTGGTACACGTGCCCGCCTATCGCGACAACATCTAGGGTATCTTTGTAGGTCGTAGTACTACGGCACTAATAACTAGTAGTTAGCTATTCGTTGATCTGTGCTATTGGTATTATACTAGGTGACATGGGATACAACACAAAACGTGTTGTAGTGATTAAAACGAAATGGACACGCGGATTTGGACACACCAACTTGGGCCCATGCCCCCCAGCCAGCCAGTATGGATTTCGGGGAAACCGTTTCATTATCAAACCAGCAAAGTAGGAGGGTCTTGCCTATGTTAACGCGCAAGTGCCGATGGGTTCGTTTGGCACTCGTAGCAGTTTGGATTGCACTACCAACGCATGTTTTTGCGCTCGGTCTCGGCGAAATCGAAGTTGAGTCGGCGTTAAATCAGAAATTTTCTGCAACCATAGACCTGGTGGATGCTGGCGGCTTTCAAGCCTCAGAAGTCCTTGTTTCTATGGCGTCGCGTGAAGATTTCGAACGCGTTGGCGTTGAACGATTTTTCTACCTCACCAATATCAATTTTGAGGTAGATTTGAAAGCTCAACGCGTCATTGTGTCGAGTTCGCAACCAATTGCTGAACCCTATCTTAATTTTATTGTTGAGCTACACTGGCCGCAAGGGCGTCTTCTAAAAGAGTTTACGGTTTTGCTAGACCCGCCAACTTTTAGCCAAGCCGCTGCGCCTCGAGTTTCCGCTCCGGTGCAACAAGATACTCAACCACAGCGGCAACCAACACCTGCTGGTCGCACAACCCAGTCGAGTAATGCAGGCACCCAAGTATCGTTAAGTCCGAGTCAACGCCCATCAGCGCCAAGAAACGCGGATGGTTTGATGACTTCTCGAAACGATACCCTTTGGAAAATTGCTCAAAGCACCTTGCCTTCGGGCAAGGTTAATGTGAATCAACAAATGCTCGCTATTCAGCGTCTCAATCCTAAAGCGTTCATCAGAAATAACATCAACCTACTTAAAGCCGGGTATGTTTTGCGTATTCCGAGCGAAAGCGAAGCACTCATTCTGTCTGCAAATGACGCCAAGCTGGCTGTCAATGATCAGACAGATGATTGGCGTACGGGAGAAACATCATCTCGCCAAGTATTAGCTGACGCAGGCACGCAACTCATAGATGACGCAGACGATTTACGTTCACAAGTTGATGCGACCGAGCCCTCGAGTTCGACATCATCGACACCAAGTGATGCGCAAGGACAAGTTCGCATTGTGGCCAATTCCGGTGAGCTAGCCCAGGGCACGGGTACTGGAGATTCACCATCATCTTCACAACTTGTTGAGAGTAATGAAGAGCTTAATCGTCAAGTAGATGAACTCACCTATCAACTTGACCGCGAACAAGATCTCGCAACCAACCAAATTGAACTGAAAGATCGTCAGTTGGAAGTAAAAAACCAACAACTCGCTGAGATGCAAGAGCAGGTTAAAGGCATTGAAGAGCAGTTGGCCATTGCCAAGCAGAATCAAAACCAAAGTACCCCAGTAGACAAAGAGCCTACTCCTTGGTGGAGTTCACCCATGGTCATGGGCGGTGTCATAGGTATTTTGGTTTTGCTTCTCGCGGCCATGATGTTTGCGTTACGGCGTAAGTCTGCGGCTGAAGAAGTTTATGCCGATGACTACTCAGACAGTTATGAGCCTGAGCTGTCGCCCAGTGACGAGCGATTCACCGAAGCGCAGGTATTGGATGAGCGCGTTGATGGCGAAAACGCCGAATATGATGAAATTTCAGATAATGATGATCAAGTCGAACCCATCATCAGTTCTCTTTCCGAGGACCAAGTGGATGACGCTGATGTATTCGAAACACCTGCTGACAAAAGTGGTGGGCAAGAAACTCAGACAGGTGATGTAGTCGGTGAGGCCGATATCTATATTGCTTACGGACGTTATGGCCAAGCCTCAAGTTTGTTGTTAGGGGCGCTGAACACCAATGCAGATCAACATGATGTAAGGCTGAAGCTATTGGAAGTTTGCGTCGAAGCGAACGATTCCAGCCAATTTTCCGAACATGCGCAGTACTTGGTTGAAAATTGCGATGATGAGCAAGTGCTGATGGCCTGCCGTGATTTGGAGGGGCGTTTAGATGATACGGTTGACCTAAATAACGATCATGCCTCTAGCGAGTCGCAAGATACTCCAGACCAAGCTGATGAGGATGCAGAGTTCTCACTTGAAGAAGACGAGCTGTTTGACAACCAAGAGTTACAACCAACCGATACCACAGACGACGTGCAAGACATTGGCACCTTGGATTCGGGGAGGGCGGAGGGTACGGGCGATGAAAACGCTGCTGCAGACGAATTCGAACTAGAATTCGATGCAGATGATATTGAAATCGAAGATAGCAGCACTGAACCTAGCAAGAGCCTCGAAAACTCTACAGCCGCAGACGAAATGGGTGGCGATTTAGGCATAGATTTCGATCCAGACAAAGAACCGTCGCAAGACGCCAGCGACAATCCTGCGGATCTCGACATCGACTTGGATTTCGATGTTGAACCTGATGCTAAAACCACAAATTCTGAAGATAATTCCGCTTCGAATGCAGCTGACCTGGAGCAATTATCAGAGCAGCTAGACGAAACGCCTGAAGCTTCGGACGAGGCAGACGACGATTTTGACTTCGGCAGCGACGCCGATATCAATACCACTAAGCTCGATCTCGCTGAAGCCTATATTGATATGGGTGATGGCGACGGTGCCCAAGACATCCTTAAAGAAGTCGTCGAAGAAGGCACACCAGAGCAGCAGCAGCGCGCGCGCGCAATGCTCGACGGCATGTCACCCTAACCTTAACCTAAGTTTCGATGTCGACCATAGCTCTGGGCATCAGTTACGATGGCTCTGATTTTCATGGCTGGCAACGTCAGTCCACCGTGAGTTCTATTCAGGCGTGTTTAGAAAAAGCCGGTAGCCAGGTCGCCAACCATCCCATAAAACTGACCAGTGCGGGTAGAACTGACGTCGGTGTTCATGCCACTGGTCAAGTGGCTGCCTTTAGTTCGCCTGCCGTGCGGCAAGAGCATGAGTGGCTACGGGGCTTTAATGCGCTCACCCCTCCGAGTATCCGGGTGAATTGGGTACAATCCGTGCAAGCATCATTTCACCCCAGATACCATGCCGTGGCACGACGCTACGTGTACGTTTTTCATGACATCGGTTTCCCAGATCCCCTGCTAGCAAATCGTGTTTGGTCCTGTCCGGCGTTAGATGCAGATGCCATGCACCAAGCGGCGCAAGTATTGCTGGGCGAGCATGACTTTTCGGCTTTTCGTGGTGCTCAGTGCCAGTCAGTTTCGCCACGGCGCAGAGTCGATACCTGCCAAGTCATGCGTCGGGGTGCCTTTGTGGTACTTGATATATCCGCCAACGCATTTTTACTACATATGGTGCGCAACATTGCTGGCGCATTATGTCGGGTTGGTACTGGAGAAGGCCGCCAGGGGATAAAGGAGTTATTGATGCGCCGCGACCGTGCGCAAATAGGGGCTACCGCGCCAGCTCATGGTCTCTACTTCGTGCATGCAAGCTACCCACTAGAACAATTTCCGCGCGCAAATTTACCGGCCATTTTATACTTTTAACCCGGCTCGCCAGCGGCTAGACTAGCCGCCTTTTTGCAGGCTGTGCAATTAGATGGTAATGCTTCCAAGGTGGTAGTGCTTCCAAGTAGTGAAAATTCCGTTCATACCCACCCGGCTGGGAGGGTGTGGTGCAAAATCTGCGGTATATCCTCAGTCGAGATTGGTATGGTGGCGCAACAAGCAGGTGCCGATGCCATTGGGTTGGTATTTTTTAAGAATAGCTCACGCTTTATAGACACGACCACGGCTTCGAATATCTGTGACGCTCTAGATTGTACAAAGGTCGGATTGTTCGCTGATGCGACAGCAGCGGAAGTAGAAGCGGTGTTAGCCAAGTGCTCCTTAGACTTACTGCAATTTCAAGGGCAAGAGCCAGCAGAATTTTGCGGCCAATTTGGAGTGCCCTATATAAAAGCGGTTAGCGTGCGCTCAGCTGCCGGCGTGGCTAAAAATATTGAAGCCTTCGAGCAGGCATGGGCATTGCAGTTAGATGCCTACGTTGAGGGCCAGGCTGGTGGTACGGGTCAGTCTTTTGATTGGGATTTGTGGCCCAGCACGACCGAGCAAAAACGTTTGGTTCTGGCCGGAGGGCTGACGCATCTGAATGTTGCCCAAGCCATAAATAAGTTGGCGCCTTTTGGCGTGGACGTCAGCAGTGGTGTTGAGGGGCGTGTTAAAGGCCAGAAAGATCTAGAGTTGATTCGAAAATTTATGCAGGAGGTACGCAGTGTCTAGTGAAGTTGAGGGCAGTAACTATGCCCAACCAACCCAATCTGGGCACTTCGGCCCCTATGGCGGACGGTTTGTTGCGGAGACCCTTACTCATGCTTTAGATGAATTAGAGCGCCTCTACAACGAAGTTAAATCTGATGCAGAATTTCAGCGCGAGTTAGGTGCGGATTTGTCTCACTATGTGGGCAGACCAACATCGCTCTATTTTGCCGCTCGGCTTACCCAGCATCTAGGCGGTGCGAAAATCTATCTCAAGCGAGAAGACTTGAATCACACCGGTGCACACAAGGTCTGCAATACCATAGGTCAGGCATTGCTGGCGAAGCGAATGGGTAAACCCAGAGTTATCGCTGAAACGGGTGCCGGCCAGCACGGTGTGGCAACGGCAACCGTAGCTGCCCGCTTAGGTTTGAAATGTGATGTGTATATGGGTGAGGCAGATATCGCTCGGCAGAGTCTGAATGTGTACCGCATGAAATTGCTGGGCGCCACGGTGATCCCGGTTTCTTCAGGTTCAAAGACCCTTAAAGATGCCATGAACGAAGCGATGCGAGATTGGGTCACCAATGTGGATGATACCCACTACATTATTGGTACGGTTGCGGGTCCTCATCCATACCCGATGTTGGTCAGAGACTTCGCCTCGATCATCGGCCAAGAGGCCAGAGCTCAGATACTAGAAGCAGAAGGACGCTTGCCTAATGTTTTGGTTGCTTGCGTGGGCGGGGGATCAAATGCCTTAGGCTTGTTTCATCCTTTCATCGATGATGTCGAAGTTGAGTTGGTTGGGGTAGAAGCAGCCGGGCTCGGACTTCATACTGGTGAACATGCAGCACCATTGAATAAGGGTAAGGTTGGGGTTTTACACGGCAATCGCACCTATCTGATGGCCAACGATGATGGACAAATTCTAGAGACTCATTCTATTTCGGCGGGCCTAGACTACCCTGGTGTCGGACCAGAACATTCGCATCTTAAAGACATAGGCCGCGCGCGCTACGATAGCGCAACAGATGAACAGGCTCTGCAAGCGTTTCGATTGCTCAATAAGACTGAGGGTATCTTGCCAGCATTGGAATCTAGCCATGCAATAGCTTGGGTGATAGAGAATGTGCCCTCGATGAATTCTAAGGACATCGTATTGGTAAATTTGTCTGGCCGGGGTGACAAAGATATCAACACAGTCGCAAAAATTGACGGAATTTCGCTCACATGACTCGTTTGCAGCAGTGCTTTACGCAACTCGGCAATCGAAGAGCCTTGGTTTGTTTTATCACTGCGGGTGATCCGACGCTTGAACATACGTTGCCAGCGATGCACGCATTGGTGGCGGGAGGGGCTAATGTAATTGAGCTAGGTGTGCCGTTTTCTGACCCCGAAGCAGAAGGCCCGGCAATTCAAGCTTCCAGCCAACGCGCGCTAGCAAATGGAGTGAGTTTGAACTGCGTTTTGCAAATGGTGGCAGAATTCCGCACGGTGAATCAACAAACCTCGATTGTGTTGATGGGTTATCTTAACTCTATCCTCGCCATGCCTGATTTTCCTGAGCGCGCACAGCAGGCAGGCGTTGATGGATTGATCATGGTCAACTTGCCTCCAGAGGAAGCCCACGAGTTAGAAAAATCACTGGCAGACCACCAAATTGACATCGTGTATATGTTAGCGCCTACCACCACTGACAAGCGCGCTGAGCTTATTTTAGACCACGCCAGTGGTTTCGTTTACTACGTCTCCTTGAAAGGCATCACTGGGGCTGATCATCTGCATCCAGCTGATGTGGCCCAGCGCCTGGCGAAACTGCGTAAACAGACAAATTTACCCATTTGCGTAGGATTTGGCATCAAGGATGTTGTGACGGCAAAAGCAATTGGCCAACATGCAAATGGCGTGGTTGTGGGTAGCGTGCTGGTTAATCTTATGTATGAGCATCGCAGCGACCCGGAACAAGCAGCCCAGGCACTGCAGGCAATGACCGGACAACTTCGACAAGGCTTAGACAGTATCGACTGATGCAGACTCTTCAAGGCTGGCTAGAGCATATTTCTTCACAACATTGGCAAACCATCGAGATGGGTCTTGAGCGCATGCAGGTCATGCTGCAACGGCTCAAGCTCGATTTTACCCAACAGTGTGTGATCACTGTGGCCGGCACCAATGGCAAGGGCTCCACTTGTGTCGCAACCGAACAGATTTTGCTCGCGGCAGGCTTGCGGGTTGGAACCACTCTGTCTCCACATGTGGTCTGCTTCAACGAGCGCATTCGCATCAATGCGGTAGATCTAACGGATGATCAAATATGTGACGCCTTTGC